>NZ_JBEOXS010000059.1:0-43324 GCF_040296705.1 Streptomyces sp. NPDC002055 | reverse complement strand
CGGGCGGGCCGGCGGTGGTGGCCGATGGTTGGTGGGCCGACGGCTGGTGGGCCGACGCTTGGCGGGGCCGATGGCCGCCGCACACGGTGGGGGCAACCGCACACGGTGGGGGCAACCGCACACGGTTGGGGACAGCAGCACGCGGTGGGGACAACCGGACACGGCGCACAGGGCCCACGTTCCGGCCTCCCGTCCCTTCCGGCCGCCGGATCCCTTCCGGCCGGCCCCGGATCCCTTCCGGCCGCCCATTCCCTTCCGGCCTCCCCTTCCGCTCCGGCCGCCGCCCCGCGCGTCCGCCGCGTCGTCGGCGTCAGGTCTTCCCCTGCGGCGTCGGGTCGGATCGTCCGTTGCGCCGCCGGGTCGGATCTTCTGCCGCTTTGTCGGGGTCGGGCACTCCTTGCGGCGCACATCCCGATACGATCAACTGCTCCGCGCGGATGCGCGAGTGAGCATGTGGACCCGGGGGGGTTCTTGAAACGCATCACCATGGGCGCTGCCACGGCTGTGGCCGCGCTCGTCAGCGCTCTCGTCGTGCCCGGCACGGCCTACGCGGCAGGCCCGGCCATCGAGGACGTCGGCAGTTCCCTGAAGGACTGGTCCGTCATCGACGTCCGGCTGAACCACAGCGGACCGATCACCGACGTCACCGCCCATGTGCGGCCCCAGGGCAGCGACACCGAGGTCGCCACCGTCAAGGGCTTCACCGAGAGCGACCGGGTCGGCCCGGACGAGGGGGTCTGGAGCTCCGCGCCCGTCCGCCTGAAGGAACTGGGCGACTACGCGATCGACGTGGAGGTCACCGACGCCTCCGGAGCGACCACGACGAAGAAGGACGCCGGCACGCTGCACTACGCGAAGCAGCCGGTCTTCTCGTCCTTCCGCGTCACACCGACCGCACCGACCCTGGAGGACCGGACGGTCACCGCGACCGGCGACCTCGTGGTCCGCGACCCGGTCACCCGCGACACCACTGCCCTGCCCGACGCCCCGGTCGAGGTCTCCCTCGACCGGAACGGCGAGGCGACCGCCACCACCGACGCCGCCGGGCACTTCTCCGTCTCGCACGAACTGGAGCAGGGCGGCTGGGCCTCGGCGACGTACCGGGGCGGCCTCGGGTACGCCCACGCGGACTGGATCGCCGTCACCCCGAAGGCCGCGCCGACCCGGATCGTGCTGGACAAGAGCTCGCACCGGGTCGACCTCGGGCAGCAGGTGGACGTCTCCGGGCTGCTGCAGTACCGGAGCGGTACGGCGTGGAAGCCGCTGCCGGGCGTCAAGCTGGCGCTGGACCGGAAGAACTGCACCGCCTGCGACCCGGTCGAGGCGACGAGCGACCCGTCGGGCCGCTTCACCTTCACCAAGTACGCGACGGAGCGCGCCACCTGGCAGGTCGGTTTCCCCGCCGGGCGCAACCCCTGGATCGACCGCACCACCACCGCGGCGGTGACGGTCGACGTCGTGGCGCGGACGGCGTTCGAGGACTTCTCGGCCTCGCTCGACAAGAACGTCGGCCTCGAGATCGCCGGACGTCTGAGGATCACGGGCCGGGACGAGCCGTCCGGGCGGGTTCCGGTCCGGATCCAGTACTCGCCGGACGGCCGCACGGGATGGACGACCCGCAGGACGACCGACGTCTCCTTCGGCTCCCGGTTCACCGAGCAGCTGCCCGGCCACACCGACGGCCACTGGCGGCTGCAGTACGCCGGAACCGCGGACATCAAGGGCACCACGAGTACCGCCGTCCACGCGAGCCGCACCCTGACGCGGATCAAGGGCGCGGGCGCCTCGCCGGAGCCCGTGCGCAAGGGCCGCACGCTCACGGTGCGGGGCACCCTGCAGGAGCGGAAGCCGGGCTGGAAGGGCTACGGCGCGCAGAAGGTGCAGATCCTGTTCCGGCCCAAGGGCCTGCAGGAGTGGTCGCTGATGGGGACGACGACCACGAAGTCCGACGGCAGCTTCAGCAAGGGGTTCACCGCGCGGCGGGACGGCACCTGGGCCCCGGTCTTCCTCGACGCCGACAGCGGACACTTCGTCGCCGGCGGCCACGAGGACTACGTCGACGTGAAGTGACCCGCCCGGCACCACCCACACAGCAACCCGGCACCACCCGCACAGCTCAGAGCCCCGCTCCTCGTCGAAAGGAGCGGGGCTCTCACGTCGGGAGCCGGGGGCGCCGGCGGGCGGGACGGGCCCCGGGTCAGCCGCTGCCCCCGGGTCCGGCGGGCTCGGGCTCCGCCGCCTCGCCCTCCCGGGCATGCCCCTCGGACTTCTCGGGGAAGAACAGGTGCACCCCTCCCCGGATGATCCCCAGACTCATGGCCGCGAGGGCCCAGCGCACCCACCGCATGGACCCCTCCCAGTCATGGGGAGGGCCGAACACCAGCCAGGACGCAACGGCGACCCCCGCCAGTACCATCACCACTGAGCCGATCCGGCGTAATCCACTCTGCATGGGCTCATCGTTCCACCCGGGATCCCCGCCCCGCCAAGCCTTTCCCGGCCCACGGCGCGCCTCCCCGGCCGGCCCCGCGTGCCGCCCCTCCCGACCCGATACTCGGCCGGGCCCGGCAGCGCGGCGGCCCTCCGATACCGCCCCCGCCCGGTCGTTACGGAAATGGTTGGCCGACAGTTTCGGCGGGGTGAGATCCTTGACCAGGTATGCCTACATCCTCGCCTTCCGCCTCCCCCGCGTTCGCCGCTCTGCAGGAGCGGCTGTCCGAGCTGACCCTCCGCGACGAGCGGCGGCTCGGCCGCCGTCTCGACGGCGCGCGCCGCATCCGTAAACCGGAGGCCCGGCAGGCCGTCCTCGACGAGATCGCCGCCGAGGTCGACCAGGCCGCGCACCGGGTCGACCGGCGTCGCGCCGCCGTCCCGGCGGTCGACTATCCGGAACAGCTCCCGGTCAGCCAGAAGAAGGACGACATCCTGGAGGCGATCCGCGACCACCAGGTCGTGATCGTCGCGGGCGAGACCGGCTCCGGCAAGACCACCCAGATCCCGAAGATCTGTCTGGAGCTCGGCCGGGGTGTCCGGGGCCTCATCGGCCACACCCAGCCCCGCCGGATCGCGGCCCGGACGGTCGCCGAGCGGGTCGCGGAGGAGCTGCGGACCCCGCTCGGGGAGGCCGTGGGCTGGAAGGTCCGCTTCACCGACCAGGTCGGCGGCGACACCCTCGTCAAGCTGATGACGGACGGCATCCTGCTCGCCGAGATCCAGACCGACCGCGAGCTGCGCCAGTACGACACGATCATCATCGACGAGGCCCACGAGCGCAGCCTCAACATCGACTTCATCCTGGGCTACCTCGCCCAGCTGCTCCCCCGCCGCCCCGACCTCAAGGTCGTGATCACCTCGGCGACGATCGACCCGGAACGCTTCTCCCGGCACTTCGGCGACGCACCGATCGTCGAGGTCAGCGGGCGGACGTACCCGGTCGAGGTGCGGTACCGGCCGCTGCTGGAGGAGGGCGGCGAGGAGGGCGACCGCGACCAGGTCACCGCCATCTGCGACGCGGTGGACGAGCTGCAGGCCGAAGGCCCGGGCGACATCCTGGTCTTCCTCTCCGGCGAGCGGGAGATCCGCGACACCGCCGACGCGCTCAACAAGAAGAACCTCCGGCACACCGAGGTGCTGCCGCTCTACGCCCGGCTGTCCCACGCCGAGCAGCACCGGGTCTTCCAGCGCCACACGGGCCGCCGGATCGTCCTGGCGACCAACGTCGCCGAGACGTCGCTGACCGTCCCCGGCATCCGCTACGTCATCGACCCGGGCGCCGCCCGGATCTCCCGCTACAGCCACCGCACCAAGGTGCAGCGGCTGCCCATCGAGCGGATCTCGCAGGCCAGCGCCAACCAGCGCAAGGGCCGCTGCGGGCGGACCAGCGACGGCGTGTGCGTCCGGCTCTACTCCGAGGAGGACTTCCTCTCCCGGCCGGAGTTCACCGACGCCGAGATCCTCCGCACCAACCTGGCCTCCGTCATCCTCCAGATGACCGCGGCGGGCCTCGGCGACATCGAGAAGTTCCCCTTCATCGACCCGCCGGACCGCCGCAACATCAAGGACGGCGTCCAGCTCCTCGAGGAGCTCGGCGCGCTCGACCCGCAGCAGAAGGACCCGAAGAAGCGCCTCACCGACACCGGGCGCAAGCTGTCGCAGCTGCCGGTCGACCCGCGGCTGGCCCGGATGGTGCTGGAGGCCGACCGCAACGGCTGCGTCCGCGAGGTCATGGTGATCACCGCGGCGCTGTCCATCCAGGACCCCCGCGAGCGGCCGTCGGACAAGCAGCAGCAGGCCGACCAGCAGCACGCCCGCTTCAAGGACGAGACCAGCGACTTCCTCGCCTTCCTCAACCTGTGGCGCTACATCCGGGAGCAGCAGAAGGAGCTGTCCTCGTCGGCGTTCCGCCGGATGTGCCGCAACGAGTTCCTGAACTACCTCCGGATACGGGAGTGGCAGGACATCTACACCCAGCTGCGCCAGGTCGCGAAGTCGATGGGCGTCCACCTGAACGAGGAGGACGCGGCGCCGGAGCGGGTGCACACCTCCCTGCTCGCCGGTCTGCTCTCGCACCTCGGGCTGAAGGACACCGACAAGAACGAGTACCTGGGCGCGCGCAGCGCCAAGTTCGCCGTGTTCCCGGGCTCGGCGCTGTTCAAGAAGCCGCCGCGGTGGATCATGTCGGCGGAGCTGGTCGAGACCTCCCGGCTGTGGGCGCGGGTGAACGCCCGGGTCGAGCCCGAGTGGATCGAGCCGCTCGCCCAGCACCTGGTCAAGCGGAACTACAGCGAGCCGCACTGGGAGAAGGACCAGGCGGCGGTGATGGCGTACGAGCGGGTGACGCTGTACGGCGTGCCGATCGTCGCCCAGCGCAAGGTCAACTACGGGCGCATCGACCCGGAGACCAGCCGCGAGCTGTTCATCCGGAACGCCCTGGTGGAGGGCGACTGGCGCACCCACCACCAGTTCTTCCACGACAACCGCAAGCTGCTCGGCGAGGTCGAGGAGCTGGAGCACCGCGCCCGCCGCCGCGACATCCTGGTCGACGACGAGACGCTCTTCGACTTCTACGACCGGAAGCTCCCCGAGCACGTCGTCTCCGGCGCCCACTTCGACTCCTGGTGGAAGCACAAGCGCCGGGAGGAGCCGGAACTGCTCAACTTCGAGCAGTCGATGCTGATCAACGAGAACGCGGAAGCCGTCACCAAGGACGACTACCCGGACTCCTGGCGGCAGGGGAAGCTGAAGTTCCGGGTGACCTACCAGTTCGAGCCGGGCACGGACGCGGACGGCGTGACCGTGCACATTCCCCTCCAGGTGCTCAACCAGGTCACCGCCGAGGGCTTCGACTGGCAGATCCCGGGGCTGCGCGTGGACCTGGTGACCGAGCTGATCCGGTCGCTGCCGAAGCCGATCCGGCGCAACTACGTCCCGGCGCCCGACTTCGCCCGCCGGTTCCTCGACTCGGCGGTGCCGCGCCAGGAGCCGCTGCCGCTCACGCTCGCCCGCGAGCTCCAGCGCATGGTCGGGGTGCCGGTCACGGCGGAGGACTTCGACCCCGGCAGGGTCCCCGACCATCTGAAGATCACCTTCCGGGTGATCGACGAGCGCCGCCGCAAGCTCGCCGAGGACAAGGACCTCCAGGGGCTGCAGCTGAAGCTGAAGCCCCGGACCCGGGCTGCGATCACCAAGGCCTTCGAGAAGGCCGCGGACGCGGCCCCGGGCAGCGCGGGCCCGGAACAGCGCACCGGCCTGACCCGGTGGACGATCGGCGCCCTGCCGCGGACCTTCGAGACCCGGCGGGCCGGCCATCCGGTGAAGGCGTACCCGGCGCTGGTCGACGAGGGGTCCACGGTCGCGGTGCGGCTCTTCGACACCGAGGCGGAGCAGGCCGAGGCGATGTGGCGCGGCACCCGCCGCCTGATCCTGCTCAACATCCCGTCCAACCCGGCCAAGTTCGCCCAGGGCAAGCTGAGCAACCAGGCGAAGCTGGCGCTGTCCCGTTCGCCGCACGGCAGCGTGCAGGCGCTCTTCGACGACTGCGTGACCGCGGCGGCCGACCGGCTGATCGCGGCCCGCGGCGGCCCGGCCTGGGACGAGGAGGGCTTCCGCAAGCTCTTCGACGCGGTGCGCGCCGACCTGGTGGACGCCACGCTGGACACCGTCCGCGCCGTCCAGGAGGTGCTGGCGGCCTGGCACTCCTGCGAGGGCCGGCTGAAGGCCACGAAGTCCCCGGTGCTCCTGCCGTCGCTCACCGACCTCAAGGAGCAGCTGGCGGGGCTCATCAAGCCGGGCTTCGTGACCGATCACGGCGCCCGCCGGCTGCCCGATCTGCTGCGCTATCTGGTCGCCGCCGACCGGCGCCTCCAGCAGCTCCCCACCAACGCCGAGCGGGACCGCACCCGGATGGCGAAGGTGAAGGAGATGCAGGACGAGTACGCCTGGCTGCTGGAGCAGTTCCCCGCGGGGAAGCCGGTGCCGCAGCAGGCCCGGGAGATCCGCTGGATGATCGAGGAGCTGCGGGTCAGCTACTTCGCGCACGCGCTGGGAACGGCGTACCCGGTGTCGGACAAGCGGATCGTGAAGGCGGTCGACGCGGCGGTCCCGGGGGCCTGAGAGCCGGGCCGGAGCGCCGCCGGGGGCGGTGGTTCCCGGCTCCGGGCACCCCGCGCGGGCGCGAGTTCGACCGCACCCCCTGACCTGCTGTAGAGTCTCGTATCGCAGCGAAGAGAGATCGCCGCTGCGACACCTGGTCCTGTGGAGCAGTTTGGAGTGCTCGCCACCCTGTCAAGGTGGAGGCCGCGGGTTCAAATCCCGTCAGGACCGCAGCAGTAAGGCCCGGATCCCCAGGATCCGGGCCTTCTTCGTGTTCCCGCCTCCTTGACTGCGGCCCGGACCCCGAGTACCCAGGCACGTAGGGGAACGGGGAGCCCGGGAGGTGCCGCACATGAGGACACCGGTCCGACATGAGACGAAGGCCCTGCTGCGGGCGCACTTGGCCGCCGCTTCCGGCTACCGCCACCTGACCCGGCACTGCCCGATCTGCCACCGGCTGCTGCGGCTGGCGATGGAGCCCGCGGAGCGGAGCGCGGACACGGGGAGCCCTCCGGCATCGCGGGACCGGGAGGGACCGGGCGGGATGCCGGACACGGAACCGACGGAGAGCCGGCGCTCCCCGGACCGGACGGCCGGGCCGGAGTCCATGCCCGTCCCGTCCGAAACACCCGCGGAGTCGGGCCCGTCCGGAACGGGCGCCGAGTCCGGCACGTCCGACGCGCCCGCCGGCACCGGCCCGCACGACGGCACCGCCGCCGCTTCCGGCACCACCCCCGACACCGCGACGGCACAAACCTCCCAGGACGCCGCCTCGCGGCCTCGCCGCAACTCCCGCGCCGATCAGGGCCCCGAGGCCGCGCCGACCCCTCAGAACGCCGCCTGCGGCCGCATCGCCCCGCAGGGAGCCCCGGGGTGCGATGAATCCGGAAGCACTCCCACCGCTTGACCGGCCCGCCTCCGAGTGGCGATCGGACGCGATGCGTCCGGCGTGTCCACTACCGCAGGGTTACCCAGCAGTACAAGCTTGAGGCCATGTGACGGGAGTCACCGACGAAGTTTAAAAAAGGGGGGAACTTAACCCCTCCCTACAACAGCTCAATTTAATATGTGCAATTGCACTCTCGGGAGCGGCACCCTGTCCGCATCCCCCGGAAGGCCACCGGGGAGCTCGCCCGGAGCCGTCCGCTCCGCACCGGCCACCTGCCCGTCCGGCCGCCGGCGACGGCCCGCCGGCCAGGAACCCGCCACCCGGGGGCCGTTGGGTCACCGGGCGGGTGCGGACACAAAAAGATCGCGCTGGACCCGGCGGAGTCCAGCGCGATCAAACGACGCACCCTCGATGCCGAGGGAAGGAACCTGTTGGGGCAGGCGCCCGTCGTGTGGAGCTGAGGTGGGCAACAGCCGGGTTGGGGGCCCCGAATTGCCCGGTTATGCGGTTGTTCAGGCTTCGCTGCGCTGCTGCGGAATGCCCGCGAGCAGCGCCCGGACCTCCGCTTCGCGGTAGCGCCGGTGTCCACCGAGCGTACGGATGGACGTGAGCTTGCCAGCCTTGGCCCAGCGCGTGACCGTCTTCGGGTCCACGCGGAACATCGTGGCAACCTCAGCCGGGGTCAGCAGCGGCTCGGCATCAGGGGTGCGAGCGGTCATGAGCGGCCTCCTCGGGAGAACCGAACCATCACGGTTCTTTCCTCTAAATTCTGCACCTTGACCCGCGTTGCCCGAAATGGCGCACGCAGGCCGAGTCGGTTATAGGACGAACGGCTTGTCCTCGGCACTACAACTACACCATCCGTCCAGCCGGGTCGGCCAAACCGATGGAATTGCCCTCTGAGGTGTTCAACCTCGGCGGATGCCGATGGACCATGCCATAGCGGACAGTCACGCCGTCGTGACGATCAGTCACAGCGTGACCAGAGGCCACGAGACCCACCAAGCAGTGCAATACCGATCTTTCCGCCCTTAGTTGGACGGAAGGAGCCCTTCCTGGACTCCTTGTCCTATTTTGACACGAGGGTAGTGGTTGAGGGCAAGGCCCGGCTTAGTGCCGTCCATCACCCTTGCCACGTTGGCCCGGATCGGGACTTAAGTCCCTTGCCTCGGGTCAACCCTCCGCATGCGGCCCGCGGAGACGCTCCCTCAGCTCGCGAACTGGCGCTCCCGCACTCCGCGCCACCGGTCCGTGAGCCGCTCGTACGCCTCGCCGGCCCGCGCGCCGTCTCCGTCGCGCAGCGCCTTCAGCCCCTCGGCCACATCGGCGGCCGAATGGTCCTCGGTGAGCAGGTCCTCGGGAAGAGCATGCACCAGCCCTCCGTAGTCGAGCTCCACGAGCGACCGCGGATGGAACTCCTCGAGCCACTTTCCGACGTCCTCCAGGCCGTCGATCAGCGTTCCCTCGTCCAGGGCGTCGCGCAGCACCTTCAGCCCGCGGGCCACCCGGCGGCGGGCCTGCACCATCGGGGTCCGGTAGCGCAGCACCGGACCCTCCCCGCCCTTGAGGTGCTCGCGCTCCTTGTCCGCGAAGAGCACGAACCACCGGACCGGGACATGCCAGGTCGCCGAGCGGATCCACGGGCGGGCGTCGGGATTGCGCTCCAGCCACTGCTCGTAGTCCGCCTCGGCCTGCCGGCGCACCACCGGCGGCAGCACGGCGTCCAGCACCGGCGTCGGCAGGGTCTCCGCCAGCTCCTCCAGGGCCAGCCAGCCGCGCAGCCGGGTGCGCCAGGGACAGACGCAGGTCACGCCGTCCACGACCGCCACGAAGGCGTCGCTGCTCTCGTGCACCGGGACGGGCACCGGCGGCACCGGCAGCAAATCCGCCAGCGAGCGTCGGAGTTCGTCCTGCGCCGTGGGCAGCTCCTCCCGGGCGGCATAGCGGTACCAGTGCGAGCGCTCGGGTTCGGGGAAGGCGGCCAGCGGCTCGTACACCCGCAGATACGCCGCGTACGGAACGACCACCGATGACGCCGGACTCACGCGCCTACTCCTCCGCTGCCGCCGCGAGTTGCCACCTGACAGTGCTGATCGTCCCACGTGCGGGCGCCCCCGGGGCGCTCCGGGGCGGCCGGGTGCACCGGCGCCGACCGCCGAATGCCGGAGCCCCGGACCCCCGATCGGGGCACCTCGGTGCCCCGGAGGCCGCACAGGATCTACCCTGACCCCAGCCGGCCCTCCCCACCCACAGGAGGGCGTCCCATCACGCTTCGGGAGTCACCACCGTGACCGACGTTCCCCCGCCAGCCGACGATCTCGGCGTGCTGTCCACCCTCTTCCGCTCCGAGCAGGGCGGACACGAGCAGGTCGTCCTCTGCCAGGACCGCGAGACCGGCCTGCGGGCCGTCATCGCGCTCCACTCGACCGCCCTGGGCCCGGCCCTCGGCGGCACCCGCTTCCATGCCTACGCCTCCGACGCCGAGGCCGTCATGGACGCCCTCAATCTCGCCCGTGGCATGTCGTACAAGAACGCCCTGGCAGGGCTGGACCACGGCGGCGGCAAGGCCGTGATCATCGGTGACCCGGACACCCTGAAGAGCGAGGAGCTGCTGCTCGCCTACGGGCGCTTCGTGGCCTCGCTCGGCGGCCGGTACGTCACCGCCTGTGACGTCGGCACCTATGTCGCGGACATGGACGTCGTCGCCCGCACGTGCCAGTGGACCACCGGCCGCTCCCCGGCCAACGGCGGCGCCGGCGACTCCTCCGTCCTGACCGCCTTCGGCGTCTTCCAGGGCATGCGCGCCAGCGCCCAGCACCTGTGGGGCGACCCGACGCTGCGCGGCCGCCGGGTCGGCATCGCGGGCGTCGGCAAGGTCGGCCACCACCTCGTCGAGCACCTGCTGGAGGACGGCGCCCAGGTCGTGGTGACCGATGTGCGCGCCGAGTCCGTGGACCGCATCCGGGCCAAGCACCCGGAGGTCATCGCGGTGCAGGACACCGACGCGCTGATCCGGGACGATCTGGACGTCTACGCTCCGTGCGCGCTCGGCGGCGCGCTCAGCGACGAGAGCGTCCCGGTGCTCACCGCGCGGATCGTCTGCGGCGCGGCCAACAACCAGCTGGCCCACCCGGGCGTCGAGAAGGACCTCTCCGACCGCGGCATCCTCTACGCCCCGGACTACGTCGTGAACGCCGGCGGCGTGATCCAGGTCGCGGACGAGCTGCACGGCTTCGACTTCGAGCGGGCCAAGGCCAAGGCGACGAAGATCTTCGACACCACTCTGGCGATCTTCGACCGGGCCAAGGCCGACGGCATCCCGCCCGCCGCCGCAGCGGACCGTATCGCCGAGCAGCGCATGGCCGAATCGCGCGCCCGTAGCGCACGCTGACGCCCGGCGCCCGGGCCGTCCCGGGCGCCGTTCACGCACCGTTCACCCCGCTGTGGGCCGCTCCCCCGCCTCCGGGCGGACTTCACCGGCCCGCGGCGGGGCCGGCGAACGCCCGGCAGAGGCCTTCCGGCCCCCGGGTCCGCCGCTGACGAGACGGAACTCACCTCACCTCGGCGGGTCGATCCCGGCCGGCCGGTAAAATCGCGACTGACCAGCGGGGACGGGGCTCCCCGCGGGTCCTGCGGTGTGGCGCGTCCTGCGGACGACGTACCGTATGGCCACGGAAGCAGGTACCGTTGAAGCCCTACGGACCGGTCTCTCCCAGGGGAGTCCGCTCCGACTCATGAACGCGTGTCAAGACTCTGGGGCCGTCGAGCCCCGTCGTTGAGGGGGTCGAGCCATGGGGCGCGGCCGGGCCAAGGCCAAGCAGACGAAGGTCGCCCGCCAGCTGAAGTACAACAGCGGTGGGACTGATCTCTCACGCCTGGCTCAGGAGCTGGGCGCATCGAATTCGAGCCAGCCGCCGAATGGCGAGCCGTTCGAGGACGATGAGCTGGACGACGACCCGTACGCACAGTACGCGGAGCGCTACAACGACGAGGACGAGGACGACGAGCAGTCGTCCGACCAGTCCGCCTATCGTCGGCGCGCTTGACGCTGTCTGCTGCGGCTCCGGCCGCGGCGCGTACGCAGCGAGGCCGTCCACTGCACGACCGCTGAGCCGGTCCGGGACATATCCCCGGGCCGGCCCATTGTCGTGTCCGGACGCTTGTCGTGTCCGGACACAGTGCCGGGACCGGTGGCCCGGCCGGGAGTGCGCACCGTCCCGGGCCGTGGGCCGGGACGGCCCTCCGCGCAGGCCCCGCGGCCGGAGTCCGGCCTGTCGGGGCGCTCCGCGGTCCCCGGCCCTGTGCACGGCCCGGCTCCTCAGCCGGCGTAGTCGCCGGTCAGGGACACGGCCTCGGCCGCGTCCGCGCGCTCGGTGACCCGGCCGGCGACCCAGGCGTCCACACCGCGGTCGGCCAGCGTGGCCAGGGCCACGTCGACCGACTCCTGCGGAACGACGGCGATCATGCCGACGCCCATGTTGAGCGTCTTCTCCAGCTCGGGCCGCGCCACCTGTCCGGCCGCGCCGACCACGTCGAAGACGGGGCCGGGGGTCCAGGTGGAGCGGTCGACCGTGGCGTGCAGGTGGTCGGGGACGACCCGCGCCAGGTTGTTGGCGAGCCCGCCGCCGGTGATGTGCGAGAAAGCGTGCACCTCGGTCGTGCGGGTGAGCGCCAGGCAGTCCAGCGAGTAGATCTTGGTGGGCTCCAGTAGTTCCTCGCCGAGGCTGCGGCCGAACTCCGCGACCTCCCGGTCCAGGGACCAGCCGGCCCGGTCGAAGACGACGTGCCGGACCAGCGAGTACCCGTTCGAGTGAAGACCGGAGGACGCCATGGCGATCACCGCGTCGCCGCTGCGGATGCGCTCCGCACCGAGCAGCCGGTCGGCCTCGACCACACCGGTGCCGGCGCCGGCGACATCGAACTCGTCCGGGCCCAGCAGGCCGGGGTGCTCCGCGGTCTCGCCGCCGACCAGCGCGCAGCCGGCCAGCACACAGCCCTCGGCGATGCCCTTGACGATCTGGGCGACCCGCTCCGGGTAGACCTTGCCGACGCAGATGTAGTCGGTCATGAACAGCGGCTCGGCGCCACAGACGACCAGGTCGTCGACGACCATGCCGACCAGGTCGTGGCCGATGCTGTCGTAGACCCCCATCTGCCGGGCGATGTCGACCTTCGTGCCGACGCCGTCGGTCGCCGACGCCAGCAGCGGACGCTCGTAGCGCTTGAGGGCGGAGGCGTCGAAGAGGCCTGCGAAGCCGCCGAGGCCCCCGAGGGCCTCCGGGCGGGTGGCCTTCTTCACCCACTCCTTCATCAGCTCGACGGCGCGGTCGCCCGCGTCGATGTCCACGCCCGCGGCTGCGTAGCTGGCACCAGTGGTCTCAGACATGGCCTTGAGATCTTTCGTGTCGTTGATGGCGGGCTCTACGGGCGGCGCAGCGCGTCGGCGGCGCCGATACCGGCCGTCAGTGTCCCGACCCCGTCCACATCGCTGCGCGGCGCGGCGGGCTTCGCCGGCTCGGCGGCGGAGGCCTCGAGGAGGTGCTTGCCCAGCAGCTCCGGGTCGGGCAGGTCCATCGGGTACTCGCCGTCGAAGCAGGCGCGGCAGAGGTTCGGCTTGGCGATGGTGGTCGCCTCGGTCATGCCGTCGATGGAGATGTACGCCAGCGAGTCCGCGCCCAGGGACTTGCCGATCTCCTCGACCGACAGCCCGTTGGCGATCAGCTCGGCCCGGGTGGCGAAGTCGATGCCGAAGAAGCACGGCCACTTGATCGGGGGCGAGGAGATCCGGATGTGGACCTCGGCGGCCCCGGCCTCGCGGAGCATCCGCACCAGCGCGCGCTGGGTGTTGCCGCGGACGATCGAGTCGTCGACGACCACCAGGCGCTTGCCGCGGATGACTTCCTTGAGCGGGTTGAGCTTGAGCCGGATGCCGAGCTGGCGGATGGTCTGGCTCGGCTGGATGAACGTCCGGCCCACGTAGGAGTTCTTGACCAGGCCCGAGCCGTAGGGGATGCCGCTGGCCTCGGCGTACCCGACGGCGGCCGGGGTGCCGGACTCCGGGGTCGCTATGACCAGGTCGGCGTCGGCGGGCGCCTCGGCGGCCAGCTTGCGGCCCATCTCGACGCGGGAGAGGTAGACGTTGCGGCCCGCGATGTCGGTGTCGGGGCGGGCCAGGTAGACGTACTCGAAGACGCAGCCCTTGGGGCGGGCCTCGGCGAACCGGCTGGCGCGCAGCCCGTCCTCGTCGATGGCGACCATCTCGCCGGGCTCGATCTCCCGGATGAAGGAGGCGCCGACGATGTCGAGGGCGGCGCTCTCGCTCGCCACGACCCAGCCGCGCTCCAGCCGGCCCAGGACGAGCGGGCGGATGCCCTGCGGGTCACGAGCGGCGTACAGGGTGTGGTCGTCCATGAAGACGAGGGAGAAGGCGCCCTGGACGTGCGGCAGGACCAGCGAGGCGGCCTGCTCGACGGTCAGCGGCTTGCCGTCCTCGTCGACCTGGCCCGCGAGGAGGGCGGTGACCAGGTCGGTGTCGTTGGTCGCGGCGACCTGGGTGGCGCGGCCGTTCTCGCGCGGCAGGGCGGCGACCATCTCGGCGAGTTCGGCGGTGTTGACCAGGTTGCCGTTGTGGCCGAGGGCAATGGAGCCGTGCGCGGTCGCGCGGAAGGTCGGCTGCGCGTTCTCCCAGACCGAGGCACCGGTGGTGGAGTACCGGGCATGGCCCACCGCGATGTGGCCCTGGAGGGAGCCGAGAGAGGTCTCGTCGAAGACCTGGGAGACCAGACCCATGTCCTTGAAGACGAGGATCTGGGAGCCGTTGCTCACCGCGATGCCCGCGGACTCCTGTCCCCGGTGCTGTAGCGCATACAGCCCGAAATAGGTGAGCTTGGCGACCTCTTCTCCCGGAGCCCAGACCCCGAAGACGCCGCAAGCGTCCTGAGGGCCCTTCTCGCCGGGGAGGAGATCGTGGTTGAGTCGTCCGTCACCACGTGGCACGACACCGAGTCTAGGCCAGGTCGCGGATTCATCCGAACCACGTACACCGGTGAAGCCCTCCCGAAAGATCATCCGAGCGTCCGCGGTGCGGTCCGGGTGCCGGAACACCGGCGTCCTGCCTGGCCGGAAGGGGGTGCGGGGCGACGGGGGCGGATTCCGATGACGTCTACGTCACACTTCCCGGCCGGGCTTCGGACGGCGGCTCCGGACGGCCGGGAGGCGGGTGGACGGTGGCGTTCCGGTGGCCGGAAGCGGAGGGGCGGGGAGGGGGCCTCGGGCTTGCCTTCCGCCGCGGGCCTTGCCTCCGCCGGCCTTGCCTCGGGCGTTCCCCCCGGGGATTCCGGCTTCGGGTCCGCCGGCTTCAGCTGTGCGGCTTCGGTTGTTCGGCTTCGGTTGTTCGGCTTCGGTTGTTCGGCTTCGGCCGTGCAGCTTGGCCGTGCGGCTCCGGCTGGGCGGCTCCGGCTGGGCGGGGGCTTCGAGTGCCCGGATCCGGCTGCCGACGCGGGTGTCACCGCATGAGCGGCAGGTGATCGCTCAGGTCCGCGCGCTCCCCGCTCGCGGTGACCGCCCCCGCCTCCACCGCCGCGTCCCACCCGGTCCGGCCGGTCGCCAGCCGGATCCAGGTCAGCGGGTCCGTCTCCACGACGTTCGGCGGGGTGCCGCGGGTGTGGCGCGGGCCCTCGACGCACTGCACCACCGCGAACGGCGGGATCCGCACCTCCACCGCGCCGCCGGGCGCCCGGGCCGCCAGCGCGTCGGCGAACAGCCGCGTCGCGGCGGCGAGCGCCTGGCGGTCCGTCGGGATCTCCGTGCCGAGCGCGTCCGCCAGGTCGTCGCCGTGCACCACGAGTTCCACACACCGGGTGACCAGGTAGTCGCCCAGCAGCATCGCGCCGGAGGGGACGGCGAGCAGCCGGTCGTCGGGGGCTCCCGGGAGGAGGCGTTCCAGCCGGTCCACGGCGGCCGTCAGCAGCTCCTCCGGCTCCTCCGGCCCGTCGGCCGGGGTCGCGGCGCGGGTGCTCCGGTCGACGTGCCCGGCGGACCCGGCGGACCCGGCGATCACGAACGGCCAGTCGGTGAGCGTCACTTCCCGGTCGGGCGGCGCGGGCAGGTCCAGCAGGGTCCCGACGCCGTCCACGGCCCGGGCCAGGTGGACGAGCAGGTGGCGCACGGTCCAGTCGCCGAGCCGGGTGGGGCGGGCGAGCTGGTCGTCGGAGAGCCCCGCGGCGGCGTCCAGCACCTGCCGCAGCTGCGCGGTGACGGCCGCTCTCACCTTCGCGGAGTCGTAGGTCCGGGTCCGGGGGCGGCGCGTACGGGGCGGCATGACGGCGAGCCTATGCGGTGCACGGGCCCGGACCCTCGGTGCCGTGGACACCCTTCCGGGCCGGGCCGATGATGGAAAGACGGCAAATTCGGGAGAGAAAGGTGTGAATCGACATGGCTGAGCACCCGGACTGTGCCCTGGTGCGCCGGGGCTACGAAGCCTTCAGCAACGGCGACATGGACACGCTGTCCTCGCTGATGACATCGGACGTCACCCACCACGTGCCGGGTGACCACATGCTCTCGGGCCACCACAAGGGCCGCGAGGCCGTTCTGCAGATGTACCGCCGCATCGCCGAGGAGACCAACGGCACGTTCCGGGTCGAGCTCGAGCACCTCTTCGCCGACGGGCGGGGGCACGTCATGTCCGTCCACCGGAGCTACGCGGACCGCAAGGACCGCGGCGTCGAGATGCCCGGCGGACTCATCTTCACCATCGTCGGCGGGAAGATCACCGACCTCGACGAGTGCGTCGAGGACATCGACGTCGAGAACGACTTCTGGCGCTGAGCGGCGAGCCTCCGGGCTCCGGCGGACGCGGACGGGCGCGGACGGCGTCCGGTGGCCCGCCCGGAGCCCGGAAAGGCCCGGCAGGTGAAGCGGAACGCGCCCGGGCACCGCACGGAACGCGCGTGGCCCCCGCCCTGATGCGAGCGGGGGCCACGGCGCGGAACGCCGGACGTGCGAAACGCCGGACGTGCGGAAGCCGGACCTGCGGCATTCCGGATGGGCGAAACGTCAGACCAGGAGCCCCGGAATGGTCGCCTCGTGCGACTCCCGGAGTTCGGCCAGCGGGATGGTGAACTGGCCCTGGACGTCGAGCGCGTCCCCGTCCACCACACCGATACGGGTGGCCGGGAGGCCGCGGGCACCGCACATGTCGGTGAACCGGAGTTCCTCGCTGCGCGGGACCGCGACGACCGCGCGGCCCGCCGACTCGGAGAAGAGCAGGACGAACGGGTCCAGCTCCTCCGGGACGACGATCCGGGCGCCGTTGCCGCCGCGCAGACAGGACTCGACGAGCGCCTGCACCAGACCGCCGTCGGACAGGTCGTGCGCGGCGTCGATCATCCCGTCCCGGGAACCGGAGATCAGGATCTCGGCGAGCAGCTGCTCCCGGCCGAGGTCCACGGCCGGCGGAAGGCCGCCGAGGTGGTCGTGGATCACCTGGGACCAGGCCGAACCGCCCAGCTCCTCCTTGGTGTCACCGAGGAGGTACAGCAGCTGCCCCTCCTCCGCGAAACCGATCGGCGTGCGGCGGTTGACGTCGTCGATGACGCCGAGCACCGCGACCACCGGGGTCGGGTGGATGGCGGTCTCGCCGGTCTGGTTGTAGAGGGAGACGTTGCCGCCGGTCACCGGGGTGCCCAGTTCCAGGCAGCCGTCCGCCAGCCCGCGGGTGGCCTCGGCGAACTGCCACATCACCGCCGGGTCCTCGGGCGAGCCGAAGTTCAGGCAGTTGGAGATGGCGAGCGGCTTCGCGCCGGACGCGGCCACGTTCCGGTAGGACTCGGCCAGCGCCAGCTGGGCGCCGGTGTACGGGTCGAGCTTGGCGTAGCGGCCGTTGCCGTCCGTGGCGACGGCGACACCGAGACCGGTCTCCTCGTCGACGCGGACCATGCCGGAGTCCTCCGGCTGCGCCAGCACCGTGTTGCCCTGCACGAAGCGGTCGTACTGGTCGGTGACCCAGGACTTGGACGCCTGGTTCGGCGAGGCCACCAGCCTCAGGACCTGCTCGCGCAGCTCCGCGCCGTCCCCGGGCCGGGCCAGCGCGTTCGCGTGGTCGGCCTGGAGGGCGTCCTGCCACTCCGGACGGGCGAACGGCCGCTGGTAGACCGGGCCTTCGTGGGCGACGGTCCGCGGCGGCACGTCCACGATCTGCTCGCCGTGCCAGAAGATCTCCAGCCGCTCGCCCTCCGTCACCTCACCGATGACGGTGGCGATGACGTCCCACTTCTCGCAGATCTCCAGGAAGCGGTCGACCTTGCCCGGCTCGACGATCGCGCACATGCGCTCCTGCGACTCGCTCATGAGGATTTCCTCGGGCGAGAGGGAGGAGTCACGCAGCGGCACGGTGTCGAGCTCGACGCGCATCCCGCCGGAACCGGCCGACGCCAGCTCGCTGGTGGCGCAGGACAGGCCCGCGCCGCCGAGGTCCTGGATGCCGGTGACCAGGTCCTCCTTGAAGATCTCCAGGGTGCACTCGATGAGCAGCTTCTCCTGGAACGGGTCGCCGACCTGGACGGCCGGGCGCTTGGCCGGGCCGGTGGAGTCGAAGGTCTCGGAGGCGAGCACGGACACGCCGCCGATGCCGTCGCCGCCGGTGCGGGCGCCGTAGAGGATGACCTTGTTGCCCCGGCCGCTGGCCTTGGCGAGGTGGATGTCCTCGTGCTTCATCACGCCCACGCACAGGGCGTTGACCAGCGGGTTGCCCTGGTAGCAGGGGTCGAAGACGACCTCGCCGCCGATGTTCGGCAGGCCCAGGCAGTTGCCGTAGCCGCCGATGCCCGCGACGACACCGGGCAGCACGCGCCGGGTGTCCGGGTGGTCGGCCGCGCCGAACCGCAGCGGGTCCATCACCGCGACCGGGCGGGCGCCCATGGCGAGGATGTCGCGCACGATGCCGCCGATGCCGGTGGCCGCGCCCTGGTAGGGCTCGATGTACGAGGGGTGGTTGTGCGACTCGACCTTGAAGGTGACGGCGTAGCCCTGGCCTACGTCGACGACGCCCGCGTTCTCCCCGATGCCGACGAGCAGCGCGTCGTTCTCCGGGGCCTTCTCGCCGAACTGCTTCAGATGGACCTTGCTCGACTTGTACGAGCAGTGCTCGGACCACATCACCGAGTACATCGCGAGTTCGGCGCCGGTCGGGCGGCGGCCCAGGATCTCGCGGATGCGCTCGTACTCGTCCGGCTTGAGCCCCAGTTCGGCCCAGGGCTGGTCGGTGTCCGGGCTCTCGGCCGCGTGCTTGACGGTGTCGAGGGTCACGCTCGGTCGCTCCTTCGCGCGGAGTGGTGCATGCGTCGCGTGCCGGGGCACCCGAGGGCTCCCGCGGCGGTTCCGGCGGCCGGCCTCATGCGTTGACCAGCTTCTTGAGGATCGAGGTGAAGAACCCGAGCCCGTCGGTGCCACCGGTGCCGACCAACGGCTCGACGGCGTACTCGGGGTGGGGCATCAGACCGACGACGTTGCCCGCCTCGTTGGTGATGCCGGCGATGTCGCGGAGCGAGCCGTTGGGGTTGCCGTCGAGGTAGCGGAACGCCACCCGGCCCTCCGCCTCCAGCATGTCCAGGGTGCGCTCGTCGGCGACGTAGCGGCCGTCCATGTTCTTCAGCGGGATGTGGATCTCCTGGCCCGCGGCGTAGTCGGCGGTCCACGCCGTCTCCGCGTTCTCCACCCGCAGCTTCTGCTCGCGGCAGACGAAGTGGAGGTGGTCGTTGCCGAGCATCGCGCCGGGCAGCAGATGGGCCTCGGTGAGCACCTGGAATCCGTTGCAGATGCCGAGGACCGGAAGTCCGGCCCGGGCCTGCTCGATGACGGTCTCCATCACCGGCGAGAAGCGGGAGATGGCACCCGCCCGCAAATAGTCCCCGTAACTGAAGCCGCCGGGGAGGACGACGGCGTCGACCTGGTGCAGGTCGGTGTCGCGGTGCCAGAGGGCCACCGGTTCGGCGCCGGCCCGGGTCACGGCACGCCGGGTGTCCCGGTCGTCGAGGCTGCCGGGAAAGGTGACGACACCGATGCGGGCGGTCACGATTCCACCTTCACGGTGAAGTCCTCGATCACGGTGTTGGCCAGGAAGGTCCCGGCCATCTCGTGGATACGGGCGAGTGCGGCGTCGTCGACCGGCCCCTCGACCTCGAGTTCAAAACGCTTTCCCTGGCGGACGTCCGCGATTCCGTCGAAGCCGAGGCGGGGCAGTGCACGCTGCACCGCCTGGCCCTGGGGGTCGAGGATCTCCGGCTTGAGCATGACGTCGACTACGACGCGTGCCACTGGCACTCCCGATGGTGTGGTGCGTAAGGCGGTGACCTCAGCGTACCCCGTTCGAAAATCTACGCGAGTAGATATGCTGGCCCCGGTCACGTTCATGTATCGACCGCCGCAACCGCCGAGGAAAATCCGGGGAAAAACGTGCGGCCCCGATTGCCGGGAGACACGCGGACGGAATTAACTGGGCTTCGCAATACAATGCCTGCGGCTGTACAAATGAAAAAGAACCGACAACAGACATCTCGACACTCCGCATCCGTGCACGTCATTGCGGTGGTGTCGGACGAAAGGACCGATATCCGTGGCTCAGCGCGTAGTGGTCACACTCTCCGACGACATCGACGGCGGGGAAGCGGCGGAGACGGTCAACTTCGGGCTCGACGGGAAGTCGTACGAGATCGACCTCACCGAGGCCAATGCGGAGAAACTGCGCGGCGCCCTCGCTCCCTACGTGGAGGCGGGTCGAAAGCGTGCCAAGTCCGGCAAGGCGTACCACCGCACCTCCGTCGCCCCCGACCCGTCGGCGGTCCGTGCGTGGGCCCGGTCCCACGGCATGGAGGTCCCGCCGCGCGGCCGCATCCCCAAGAAGGTCTACGAGGCGTTCAACGCCGCCCGTTGAACCGACTTGCATGACACCCGGGGTGATCAGCTAAAGTCTGGAGCACGCCGAGGGGCGAGGCCGCAGGGCCGGACCTCACGGAGTCACGCGGGTGTAGCTCAGTAGTAGAGCGCCCCCTTTCCAAGGGGGAGGCGCAGTGTGCGATCCCTGTCACCCGCTCTGATCACTTTCCGACCACTCCGGTGGATCGGGTACAGTAGTGGTCGCGCCGGACGGCAGCTCCTTTTCGAAGGGCTGAAGTTCGGAGGTATGCGGACGTGGCTCAGTTGGTAGAGCATCACCTTGCCAAGGTGAGGGTCGCGAGTTCGAATCTCGTCGTCCGCTCAGAAGGAGAAGGCCCCGGTCATCACGACCGGGGCCTTCTTCGTGTGCGGAGAGTTCTTCGCGTGCGGAGACTCTGATGTGGTGGTCGTGGCCTTCGCGTGGGGGCCGCATGTTCCGGTGGGGCCCGGCTTCCGCGCGTTCCCGGTGAGACGTCCCTCCCTTCTTCTCCGAGCATCCCATTCAGGGTGTTCAGGATTATTTCCCCTGGTTTCGGACTGTCCGGTCTTTACATCTCGTTCGGTCCCCATGCCGTCGGCACTGGGTGCGGGGGCGCGCCCCCGCGAATCCGGACCGGAGGCGACCGGTCACAGCCGTGCTTTCCTGTAGCGCGGGGTTTCCGAGGGAACCGCGGCGCTGGAGGCGGCACGAGCGGGGGGCGTACGGATGTCGAAGCTGACGAGGTGGTGGGACCGGCGCAGCGACGCTGCCCGGATCGAGCTCTACACCCGGTGGTCGTTCCACTTCTTCATGCTGATGGAGATCGTGGGGCTCGGCGGACAGCTGGCCGGCACCGCGGGCTCGTCGCAGGCGCGGGGCTGGCTGTTCCTGCTCATCGCCGCGCATGCGGTGATGTGCGCGGTGCTGTCGTCACGCGGGCTGGACTGGGCGCTCGACCGGCGGGAGCGGCCCGTCCGGCTGGCCGTGACCGTGGGCACGGTGTCCGCCGCGGGGGCCGTGGCCGTGCTGGCGCTGTGCTCCAGCGGCGCGCTGCCGGAGATGGAGCTCACCAGCATCGCCTTCTGCGCGCTGGTCGGCTTCGGGATGGCATCGTTGTCGCTGGTCATGCGCAAGCGGCGGCACATGCTGTACCTGGTGGTGGGCACCGCGGCCGCGATGGCCGGGGCAACGGCGGCCGTGGGCCTGCCCGGCCGGCAGGTGATCGGTTTCGGGATCGTGTCGCTCATGGGCGGCACCGTGCTGACCTTCACCTATGGCTTCTCCTCCTGGCTGCTGTGCGCGGTCTGGGAGCTGGCCAGCACCCGGGAGTTGCAGGCGCGGCTGGCGGTCGCCGAGGAGCGGCTGCGGTTCGGACGGGATCTGCACGATGTGATGGGGCGGAATCTGTCGGTGATCGCGCTCAAGAGCGAACTGGCGGTGCAGCTCGCCCAGCGCGGCCGGCCCGAGGCCGTCGAGCAGATGCAGGATGTGCAGCGCATCGCGCGGGAGTCCCAGCGCGAGGTGCAGGAGGTCGTACGGGGTTACCGGGAGGCCGACCTGGACGTGGAGCTGGCCGGGGCCCGTTCGGTGCTCCGCGCGGCGGGGATCACCTGCCGGGTCGAGGGGGACGACGGCTCGGCGCTGGCACCCGGGGTCCAGTCGGCGCTGGGCTGGGTGGTCCGGGAGGCGGCGACGAACGTGCTCCGGCACAGCGATGCCGGGACGTGCAGCATCCGGCTGCGGATCACCGGGGGCGCGACGGCGGTGCTGGTGATCGAGAACGACGGTGTGCCGCTGAACGACGGCGATCTGTTGGTGAGCGACGGTCCGCCGGTGAGCGACGGCGGTCTGTTGGTGAGCGACGGTCCGCCGGTGAGCGACGGCGTCCCCGTTCCGGGGCAGGCGCGGGTGGCGGCGTCCGGGGCGAGGGCGTCTTCCGGGGCGGAGGTGGAGTCCGGGGTCCGGGCGTCGTCCCGTTCGGCGAGGCACCCGGCCGGGCGCGGGGCGGGCGGCGCGGGGCGCAGCGGCGGGCACGGCGGGTCCGGACTCTCCGGTCTGCGGGAGCGCCTGTCGTCCCTGGACGGCGCCCTCACCACTCAGTACCGGCCGGGTGGCGTCTTCCGTCTCACCGCCCGGATCCCGTCGGCCCGGGACGGCGGCGACTCGCTGCGGGGCGCGGCGGAGGGCACGGACGGCGTGGACGGCGGCGCGGACGGCGCGGCGGCGCGCCACCGCAGCGCGGAGCGGACCGGCCGCCCGTCGGTGCGGAAGGGGTCGGCATGACGCCGGAGGCGGGCGACCGGCCCCGACCGCGGTATCGGGCGGGGGACACCAGGACAGAGGCAGAGGCAGAGGCAAAGGGGGCGGGCATGCCGACGGACGACGGCGTGGCGGGGAGCGGCGGGCCGGCGCCGGTGCGGGTGCTGCTCGCCGATGACGAGCATCTGATCCGCGGGGCACTGGCCGCGCTCCTCGCGCTGGAGGACGATCTCTCCGTCGTCGCCGAGGCGGCGTCCGGGCCGGAGGCGCTGGCGATGGCGATGGCGCACCGGCCCGATGTGGCGGTGCTGGACCTGCAGATGCCGGGGGCGGACGGTGTGGCGGTCGCCACATCTCTGCGGACCGAACTGCCCGGCTGCCGGGCCATGATCGTGACGAGTCATGGCGGGCCGGGACCGTTGAAGCGGGCTCTGGCGGCGGGGGTGCGGGGCTTCGTGCCGAAGACGGTGTCGGCACAGCGGCTCGCCGAGATCATCCGTACCGTGCACGGCGGAAACCGCTATGTGGACCCCGAGTTGGCGGCCGCGGCGATCAGCGCCGGGGACTCGCCGCTCACCTCCAGGGAGGCCGAGGTGCTGGAGCTGGCGGCCGACGGGGCGCCCGTCGCGGAGGTCGCGCGGCGGGCCGCGCTCTCCCCCGGGACCGTCCGGAACTACCTCTCCTCGGCAGCGGCGAAGCTGTCCGCGGAGAACCGTCATACGGCCGTGCGCATCGCACGCGAGCGAGGTTGGCTATAGTGGGTCTCGCTGCGGCGCCGAAAGGCACCGGAGCGACACCTGCGGACGTAGCTCAGTTGGTAGAGCATCACCTTGCCAAGGTGAGGGTCGCGAGTTCGAATCTCGTCGTCCGCTCAGAAGAAGAAGGCCCCGGTCATCACGACCGGGGCCTTCTTCGTGCGGTCTGCCGGAGGGCGCCGGAGGCTCCTCGGGCGGGCTTGCCGGATCGCGGAGGCGCCGGTGTCCCCGCGAGGACGGGGACACCGGCGGCGGTTTCCGTGACGCCGCCCGCGCCTAGTAGGCCCAGGGGACCCCGGTGAGCCGCTCGTACGCCTCCACGTACTTGGCCCGGGTGCGGTCGACGACCTCGGTGGGCAGTTCCGGCGGCGGCTGCTCGCCGTGGCGGTCCCAGCCCGCGGCGGGCGAGGTCAGCCAGTCGCGGACGAACTGCTTGTCGAAGGACGGCTGGGCGTGACCGGGTTCCCACTCGTCGGCGGGCCAGAAGCGCGAGGAGTCCGGTGTGAGCACCTCGTCCGCGAGCACCAGCGCGTCGCCGTCGAAGCCGAACTCGAACTTCGTGTCCGCCAGGATGATGCCGCGTTCGCGGGCGATGTCGCGGCCCCGGCCGTAGACGGCGAGGGTGAGCTGACGCAGCTCGGCGGCGGTCTCCGGGCCGACCCGGCGGGCGACCTCCTCGTACGCGACGTTCTCGTCGTGGTCGCCGACGTCCGCCTTGGTGGCCGGGGTGAAGATCGGCGCGGGGAGTTCGGAGCCGTCGACCAGGCCCTCGGGGAGGGCGAGCCCGCACACCGTGCGGGTCTGCCGGTACTCGGCGAGGCCCGAGCCCGTGAGATAGCCGCGGGCCACGCACTCGACGGGCACCATCCGCAGGGACTTGCAGACCAGGGTGCGGCCGGCCCAGTCCTCGGGCGCGCCCTCGGGGAGGTCGGTGCTGAGGACATGGTGCGGGACGAGGTCGGCGAGCTGGTCGAACCACCACAGCGACAGCTGGGTGAGGATCCGGCCCTTGTCCGGGATCTCGGTGGGCAGCACCCAGTCGTACGCGGACTGGCGGTCGCTCGCGACCATCACGAGGTCACCCGCGGCGTTCCGGTAGAGGTCGCGCACCTTGCCGGTGTGCAGATGCTCCAGACCCGGCACCTGTGCGGGCTCGGGCTTTTCGACGAATCCGGACACGCTGCCTCCGCGTAGGTTGATCCAGGAGTCCCGATTCTCCCGCATCCGCTCGGCGGCGTCCCGTCAGGGGTGGATGCCCTTCAGGGCTGGATCTCCCAGGGTGGGACGGCTCGACGGCAGGACGGGACGGGGCGGGGCCGACAGGCCGGAACCGTGGCGAGGTTCCGGCTCCTGGCGGCTCCGCCCCGTCTCGCCGCGGTCGTCAGTCCCGCTTGCAGATGCGGTCGAGGAGGTTGGCCGTGGCGCGCTGGATCCGGGTGTCGACATGGCCGGGCCGGTCCAGGGCCGGGGACCAGGCGAAGGTGCCGGAGGCGAAGACCAGGGCGCCGCTGGGGGCGCGGTAGAGCGAGGTCTCCTGGTGCCGCCTGGCACCCTCGGCGTCCTCGTAGGGCGAGTGGGCGAGCAGGATCCGGTGGCTGTGCTCGGGCAGGGAGGTGCGCGGGAAGTAGCGGTCGGCCTCGCCCGCGACCATGCCGGACAGTTCCTCGCCGTCGCCGGCGCCGGTCGCGTCCCACAGCCAGTGGTCGGCGTTGCGGACCACCAGCGGGTACGGCTCGGGCACCCGCCCGGCGTACTGGATGCCCAGCAACTGCTGCTCCGGCTGGGAGAGATCGCGCCAGAGGGCGGGCCGGCCCGGGCCCCGGCGCTTGCGGCAGCTGAGCAGGCGGTCGGGGGTGCCGGCGGCGGACGGGGCCAGCTCCACCTGCCAGTACATGGTGTTGGCGGAGAGGAAGACCAGGGAGGTGCCGCCGTCGCGGGCGCGTTCGGCGGTGCGGCGCATCGGGACCGACCAGTACTCGTCGTGGCCGGGGAAGACGAGCCCCCGGTAGCGCGTCGGGTCGATCCGGCCGGCGTGCAGGTCCCGCGTGTCGGCGTAGGCCACGTCGTAGCCGTAGCGCTCGGCCCAGCGGATGAAGTCGTAGGCGTGGCCGACGTGCAGGGGCAGGCCCGCGCCCGCGTACGGCCGGTCGAACGACACGGTGACGGCGGCGTCCTCCTCGCCGAGCAGCCGGCCCTCCTCGTCCCACGCGTGGTAGAGGCTGGCGCCGGTGTGGCCGTCCTCCGGGTAGAGGTTGTACGCCTGCCAGGTCACGTCGGGCAGCAGGAGCAGCAGGTCGGCGGGGTGGAAGTCGCGGACGGTGAACGGGATGTGGCTGCGGTAGCCGTCGGCGGTGGTGAGCACGGCGACATAGGCGCCGGTGCTCCAGTACGTCGGGACCTGGAGGCGCCAGGACAGCCACCAGTGGTGGCAGGAGACGGTCCGGTCGGCGGTGAGCGGGGCGGGCTGGACGATCCCGGACAGCCGGGGGCTGGTGGTGATCTTCGAGGCGCCGTCGCCCCCGTAGTGGCCGATGCGGTAGATGTCCACGGAGAACTGCTGGGGCGGATCGACCGTGATGCGGAAGTCGATGGCCTCGCCGGGCGCGACCGCCGAGCTGGAGGCGAATCCTTTGATCTGGCGGCGGACGTCGTCGGCCGTGCGGGGGCCCGGGCGGGAGTCGGCGCGCCGCGGGGCGGGGATGCCGGGCTCGGTGGCGGCGACGGCGGGGTCGACGTACCAGGGCACGACGTGGCCGGTGTCGTCGAAGTAGTTCTCGCTGCCGCGCAGCCAGGGCAGCGGGCCCTGGCCGAAGGGGTCGGAGACGGCGTGCGCGAGCGCCCCCGACTCCCAGCGGCGGATCTTGTCCGTGCTCACGAACGATCCCTCCCGGAGCTGCTGTCCCCTGATCGGCTCCAGCAGATCACACTCAGCACTTTGTTCGTAACTGTTCGTGGCTATTCAGCCTGTGCCGACTCATGTCGACAGGTGTTCAAGTGGTGCAAATGGGATGACTCTTCGGATGAGAAGGACGACTCCGATGAGACGTCCATTCTCGGGGCTGTAACGGGGCTGAGCCCAGGGGTCGGCTCCGGTTCGTGCCGGGCGCACATGCCCCGCGGCACAGGCGTCGGTCGCCGACGGTCCGCATGGACTCCCCCTCCTCCACCTGCTCCGTCCTCCCGGCGTTCCGCCGGGAGGTCCCCCCACGGCCGGCGCCGGGAGAGTGCTCCGCCCCGGCCCCTCGCCGGGGAGACGCTTCCGCTCCGGCCTTCGCCGGAAGGTTCCTCCACCGCCCTGCGCGGGGAGTTCCCCGCGCTGTCCGACCGCCCTGCCGCCGGCCGACAGGCACCCCCAACAGGCCCGTTTCCCACCCGGGACCGGCCCGAGGAACAGACCTTAGACCAGACGCACGGGCTTTTCCGGTCGGACTCCCGCGGCGATCAGCCAACCACGGAGCGGCTCCGGATCGCCATCCTCGACGAGAGCCAACACCGGAACTCCCAGATCCGGTCCGCGTTTTCCGGCGAGCAGCAGGACCGGGCCGTCCAGCCAGTCGAGGCCGGGAGCGGCGCCCGCGGTGTCCACCGCGGCACAGCAGACCATCGCGACGATGTGATCGGCGAGCAACTCCCGGCCCGTACGAGGACTCTGTATCGGGAAGAGCGGAGTGACCCCGTCTCCCCAGAGCGCGGGCAGCTCCGGCCCGGGGGGTGCCCCGGTACCGGCTCCCGGGCCCGCGCCGTCCCCATCACGCGCAGCGCCCGCCTGCCGGGCGGCCGCGCGGGCCGCCTGCCGGCCTGCTTCCTCCTCGCGGGCCACCTCCGCGGCGAGACGCTCGGCCAGCCCCTCCGCCAACTCGGTCCCGCCCGGGGCGGCGAGCCGGTCCACCACCCGGGCGAGGGTCGGGCCGGCGGTGTCGGTGGACGTCAGGGCCGCGGAGTGGCGCGGCTCGCCGCCCGGAACACGGAGGCCGGTGCCGGACGCCGCGCCGGCGCCGGGCCGGGTTCCGGAGCGGGGCGGTGCTCCCGTGCCGGGCGGGGTGAGGTCGTCCAGGACGCGGTGCAGCCGGGCGGCCTCAGCCCGCCACTTGCGGTCGACGACCTCCTCCGGATAGGCCGACCAGTCGATGGGGGACCAGTCCGGGCCCGGCACCGGGGGGCCGCCGTGGAACAGCCGGGCGGCCAGCAGCGACGCCGCCTCGTCCACCGCGCCCGGCTCCTCCAGGAGGTCGCAGGCGGGCCGCTCCCCGAGGCGGGCGGCGAACCCTTCGGCGAGCCGGTCGCGGCGGGAGAGTTCGGTGAGCGCCGAGACCACGCCCGCGTCGAGCCGGGACGGCCAGCGGCCCATCCGCCAGGCCGGCAGCGCCACCCTGGTCAGCAGCCGGTCCCAGCCCGCGTAGGCGAGCCCGACCTGTTCCTGGGCGACGATCCGCAGCCCGTAGTCCACGGCCTGCGCCCGGGCGGACGCGGCGGCGGCCACGCCCCGCTCCATCTCGGCCGCCCGGTCGCGGCAGCGGCGCAGCAGCAGGCGCGCGGGCGGGCCGACGAAGCACAGGGCCGGACGGCGCGCGGCGACGGCCACGGCCGCGTCCAGTCCGCGGACGAACCGGCGGGCGGCCGCTATGTCGGGATGCGCCGAGGGGCCCGTCCCGGCGACCACCGGCGCGAGCAGCGCCCGCAGTTCGGCCACCCGCATCCACCACAGGAACGGCGAGCCGATGACCAGCACCGGCGGTGTGGAGCCGCCGCGGCCGGCCCGGCCCGCGAGGTGCGCACGGTCCTCCAGCCAGCTGTCGCAGTCGGGGGTGAGCGCCATGGCCGACGGGGCCGGTACGTCGAGCCGGTCCGCGAGGTCACGGACGAGGCGGTAGAGGTCCGGTGCCGTCTCCTCGGCGATGGGCACCGTGGGGCTGACCGCGGGCGTGGCGCGCGCGACGACGGCGGCCACGGCGGCCGCGAGCAGCAGGGTGAGCGCGCCGAGGGCGGTGCAGGCCCAGCGGACCGCGTCCCACCCGGGGCCGCCGATCCGGTCCGTGGCGGCGGCGACGGCCAGCACGACCGCGACGGCGGCGGGCAGCAGGGCGACGGCCAGCGCCGTGCTGCGGACCCGCAGCACCGCCAGCGCCCTGGAGCGCGCGAAGTGCGAGCCTGGCTCCGCACCGGACGGTTCGGACACGGTCGAAGGTCACCCCCTGCTGGCTACTGCCTGTTGCGGCTTGCCCACTCCCCCACTGTGGCACCGGGCCCCGGCACCGCAATGCCGGTGAGCCACTTGCCGGACGCCCCCCGGATGCCCCGGGGCGCGCCTGCGCGGAACCCTAGTTGGGGGGTGCGCATGCGTCAGCGGTATGACGAACCGGTCACTCGATGGAATGGCTTTGGGTAAAGCCGGTTCCGCTGCGCTCGGCCGTGGGGTTGGGTTCGGACGGCCTGCGGCGGCCTGCGACGACCTTCTCAGCGGGCGCCGACGGCCTTGCGGCGGGCCCCCCGGCGGGCATGCGGCGAGCCCCGGCGGGCTCCGGCGGGGCTCCTGCCGGCTCCTGCCGGCTCCGGAGTGAACGGGAGCGGTTCGCCGGGGGATCCGGGACGGCTGCCGCCCGTCGGCCGCACGGAATCACCCCGAAGCGGGACGGAGCGGACGCCGTACGGGCCGGGCAGCACCGCGCCGCCGCGAGCGGGCTTCCGGTGGCGCGTACGGATGCGGATGAGGCCGCCGCGTGAGCCCTGCGGCGGGCGCGTGAGCCTGCGGCGGGCCCGGACGCGGAGCCCGCCGTGCCGAAGGTGCGAGGCCCGCCCGGGACGGCGCGTACCGGGCGGGGCGGCTCAGCTCTCGGCCGATGCCGCCTTGGCCGCGATGTCGGTGCGGTGGTGCGCCCCGTCCAGCCGGATCCGCGCCACCCCCCGGTACGCGCGGTCCCGGGCGGCGGAGAGGTCCGGGCCGGTCGCCGTGACCGACAGCACCCGGCCGCCCGCGCTCAGCACCTCGCCGGACTCGCCGAGCTTGGTCCCCGCGTGCAGCACGTAGGCGTGCTCGTCCTGGTCCGCGACGTCCGCCAGGCCCTCGATCGGGTCGCCCGTGCGGGGCGTTCCCGGGTAGTTGTGCGAGGCGATGACGACGGTGACCGCCGCGCCGTCGCTCCACCGCAGCGGCGGGAAGGCGGCCAGCGTACCGGTCGCCGCGGCGTGCAGCAGCCCGGCCAGCGGCGTCTTCAGCCGGGCGAGCACGACCTGGGTCTCCGGGTCGCCGAAGCGGGCGTTGAACTCGATGACCCGCACGCCGCGGGAGGTGATCGCCAGACCCGCGTAGAGCAGGCCGGAGAACGGGGTGCCCCGGCGGCGGAGCTCGTCCACGGTGGGCTGGAGGACGGTCGCCAGGACCTCGTCGACCAGCTTCGGGTCCGCCCAGGGCAGCGGGGAGTAGGCCCCCATGCCGCCGGTGTTGGGCCCCTCGTCGGCGTCGAGGGCGCGCTTGAAGTCCTGGGCGGGCTGGAGCGGGAGGACCGTCTCGCCGTCGGTGACGGCGAAGAGGGAGACCTCGGGGCCGTCCAGGAACTCCTCGATGACCACGCGGCCGGTGGCGCCCGCGGAAGCGCCGGGGGTGCCGACACAGGCCAGGGCGTGGGCGCGGGCGGTCGGCAGGTCCTCGGTGACCACGACGCCCTTGCCGGCGGCCAGGCCGTCGTCCTTGACGACGTACGGCGGGCCGAAGGCGTCCAGCGCCTCGTCGACCTCGCTCTCGTCGGTGCAGAGGTAGGCGCGGGCGGTGGGGACGTTCGCCGCGGCCATGATGTCCTTGGCGAAGGCCTTGGAGCCCTCCAGCTGCGCCGCCTCGGCGGACGGCCCGAAGACCGGGATGCCCCGGTCGCGGACGACGTCCGCGACGCCGGCGACCAGCGGGGCCTCGGGGCCGACGACCACCAGGTCCGCCGCGAGCCGCTGGGCCAGGTCGGCCACGGCCCGGCCGTCCAGGGCGTCCACCCGGTGCAGCTCGGCGACCTCGGCGATCCCTGCGTTGCCGGGGGCGCAGTGCAGCGCGGTGACGTCGGGGTCGAGAGAGAAAGAGCGGCACAGGGCGTGTTCGCGGGCGCCGCCGCCGATGACGAGGACCTTCACGCGCCTCAGCGTAGTCGGCCGCACCCCGGGACCGGCGGGCCGCCCCTCCGGCGGGGTCGTGGCGGGGCGCGATGGGGGGCGCTGGGTGCGGCGGAGGGGGCGGGGCGGGCTTCCCCGCGGGGCGGTCCCGGCCGGGGGACCGCGGACCCGGCAGGGAGGCGGGGGCCCGGCAGGGAGGCGGGGCGCGCGGCAGGGTGGATCGGCGGCCCTCGCCCCGCGGGCCACGGCGCCCCACTCTTTCGAGTGAGCACTACCGGGTCCTCTACCTGATCACGCACCCCTTCCGAGCGGAATTCCCGCGTTCGTGCCCGCGCGGCCAGCCTTTCGGCGGTAGGAAGGGGGCCTCGCGAGGGCCGTTGACGCGGTCCGCGCGCACCGCGGGGAACCGCGGCACCGCACCCGCGGCGAACAGCGCCGCGCCGACCGCACGTCCGTACGCACGGCACGGCACCCTGCCGCGCAGCGCACAGCACCGCATCGCCATCGCAGAGGGAGCGCACGGTGAGCAAGCCGGAGATGCAGCCCGAGAAGCTTCCGCGCGAGGGCGGCAAGGCGCGCGAGGAGGGCGGGCGCGGCCCCGGCGATCTGCACGGCCGCCCCCTCCCCTCCGGTGACTGGGGCGAGCCCGCGGACCGGCTGGAGGACCTGTACCGGTGGGTGGAGGGCCGGGCGCTGGACACCGTCGACTGGTATCTCGCGGGGCGGCTCTGGAAGCGGCAGGGCGCCAGGGCCCTGCGGCTGGCCGCGGCCGTCACGGCCACGGTCGGGGTCACGCTGCCGCTGCTGGACCTGACGGAGGTGCTGGGCGACGGGGCGGGGTGGGGCTGTCTCGCTCTGGCGACCGCCGTGGTGTGCCTGGGCGCGGACCGGTTCTTCGGGCTGACGTCCGGCTGGATGCGCGATGTCGCCACGGCCCAGGCCGTGCAACGCCGGCTGGAGGCGCTGCAGTTCGACTGGGCGTCGGAGAGTGTGCGCGAGGTGCTGGGGCCGACCGAGGGCACCGCGAGCGAGGCCGCGGAGCGCTGCCTGACGGTGCTGCGCCGCTTCTCGGAGGGGGTCTCCGACCTCGTGCGGTCCGAGACGGCGGACTGGATGGTGGAGTTCCGGGCCGGCGCCGCTCCGCTGCGCACCCAGTCGCTGGTGCCGTGGGGGCCGCGGCCCGAACAGCTCGGGCAGCCGGCCGGCCGCTTCTCGCTGCCGCCCGGCGCCCGCCCGAACATGCCGCGCCAGCGACCGCCGGAGGGCCCGCGTCCCTAGGGCCGGGTGCCTCCGGGGCCGCCGACGGGCCGGGTATCTCTCCAGGGCCGCCGACGGGCCGGGCCCACCAGTGCTCCGGGGGCGGAAGCCGCTCACGCCGGGACAGCGGGAACAGCGGGTCGGCCGACAACCGGGGAACCGGGCAACGGAGTCGGCGGGCCGCCCCCTCAGCAAGCAAGGGAAAGCAGGTCAGCAGGGTCAGCTGAAGACGATCATTGAGCCCTGGCCCAGGCTCCGGGTCGCCGCCGCGTGCAGGCCCAGCCAGACGTGCCGCTCGCGGGCGTACGGGCTGTCGTCGTAGGGAGCCGTCGCGGCCGGCTCCTCCAGCTCGGTGGGCCGGCCGGGCGCGGCCGGTGCGGCGGGCGGGTTGGCCGGGTCGATGCCGATCGCCGGTGCCACCGCCTCCAGTTCGCGGAGCAGACCGTTGCTCGACCCCAGGGGGCCGCCGCCGGCGAGCAGTTCCTCGTTGGTCAGCGGCTGCGGGAAGTCCACCGGCACGTAGGCACCCGCGTGGTCGTAGTGCCAGACCAGGTGCGACTGCTGGGCCGTGGACTCGAACATCTCCAGCAACTGCTCGTAGTCGCCGCCCAGTTCGTCCACCGGTGTCACCGGCAGCCGGCAGACCTGCAGCAGGTAGGCGCGGCGCAGGAAGTGGAGCGCGTCGTAGTCGAAGCCGGCGACCGGGGCGACCGTCCCGGACAGGCCCGGCATGTAGCCGAAGACGGGGACGGGCGGCAGGCCGGCCTCGTTCAGGGCCTTGTCGAAGGTCGCGAGCTCTTCGGCGAACGGGTTGTCGGGGCTCTGGCACAGTACGTCGACGAGGGGGACCAGCCACAGGTCACACGCCACGGGGGCTCGCTCTCTTCCGGGGGCGGACTTCTACTCGTTGATCGGTCGGCACAGTTGCTCGTTGGTCGGTCGGGACAGCGTAGTGCCCCGGGCACCCTGCGTCAGCCCACGTCCCACACCCAGGCGTCCCCGATGCGGCGCCCTTCCACACCCAGCAGCCGCTCCACGGTGATGCGCAGCGCCTCGTCGTTCGGCTGCGAGGCGAGGACGAGCGCGCCCGCCCGCCAGAACCGCAGGTCCTCGCGGGCGGCTCGCTGCTGGTCGGGGCCGATCTGCGGGACGCGGCCGGTGTAGCGGACATCACGCAGCAGGTCGTTGGTGGGGCGCGGCACGGCGCCGTAGATCCCGACGCGGTCGGGGCCGGCCGGGCCGTTGAAGTAGCCGCCGGGCAGCGGGAAGCCGAAGTCGGCGTCGATCTGCCACTTCAGCGCGCTCGCCTCGCCCGGCGACGGCAGCGGCACGGGAACGAGCGACTGGCCCGGCCGGACGAAGCTGCGCCAGGTGCCGTCGGCGACGACCTGCGGGACGGCCGGCCGGTCGACGGTCTCCAGGGGCCGGGGGACGATCGGCAGCAGACCGGCGGTGAGGGCGACGCCCGCGGCGAGGCGCATGACGCGCGCCCGGTTGCGGCGTTCCCGTTCCGTCCCCTCCCCGGCCGCGGCGGCCCGCGCGGACTCCGCGACCGCCGTCCACGCCACGGCCAGCAGCATGCCGATGGCCGGGGCGCACACCATCGCGTAGCGCGACTCGATGACCGACTCGAAGAGCGGCAGCTTGTCGAGGACCCACCAGGGGCCGGGGGCCGCCGTGTCGGTGAAGGCCAGCGGGATGCTCACCCCGAGGGACAGCACGGCCGTCACGACCACGGTCCAGGTCAGGGCGCGCACCGCCACCCGGTCCCAGAGCAGCACCACGATGCCGAGCAGCAGGGAGGCCAGCGGCCAGCCGTAGAAGGCGTTCTGCTCGGTCGGGTTCATGGACAGGGCGGCGGCGCGCTGCACGTCGCCGGCGAGCGCGCGGGCGGAGAACTCGAAGAGCGCGAGCGGCGGGTTGCCGGTGGGGCCGTGCAGGATGCTGCTGTAGCTCTGGTCGCCGGAGAACTGCCAGTACAGCGGGTACGCGACGAGGGGCAGGCAGACGACGGTGGCGATGCCGACACCGCGCAGCAGCGGCCCCAGGGCGGCGCGGGCGAACGTACGGCGCATGCAGGCGTGCGCGACCGCGAAGACCAGCATGCCCGTGGCAGCGAGCAGCAGTGACTCCTCGCCGAGGAAGATCTGCCAGGCGAGCAGCAGCCCGAGCACGATCCCGTCGCGCAGCGGGCGGGGGCGGAGCCGGGGCTCGCTCCCCTGCGCCTCGCTCTTTTCGGGGTCGTTTGGGGAACCCTTCTCGGGGCCTGGTTCGGGGCCGTTTTCGGGCTCGGTGTCGTTCTTCGGCTCGGCGTTCTTCCGCTCGGCGTTTTCCGGCTCGGCGTTCTGCCGCTCGGCGTTCTGCGTGACGCGCCCGGTGGCCGAAGCCGCGACGGGCGGAGCGGTGACGGGCGAAGCGGCGATGGGCGAAGCAGTGATGGGCGGAGTGCCGCAGAGCCGTAGCAGCCGGTCGATGATCAGCGGAATCGCGAACAGCACCACGAGGTTGGGGTGCGCGTTGGCGTGCGAGATCATCGGCGGCGCGAAGGCGCTGAAGGCACCGCCGAGGACCGCTGCCGCGCGGTCGCGGGTGAGGTACTTGCGGATGAGCCAGTACCAGGCGGTGGCCGTGCCCGCGAGTCCGCCCGTCAGGACGAGCGCCCAGGTCACGGTCGGACCGAACAGCGCCGTGACCGGGGCCAGGGGCACGGACAGCCCCAGCATCACGGTGTTGGCCATGAGGTTCACACCGAGCGGGAAGTTCTGCTGAACCGTGAAGAGCGGGTTGTCCAGGTTCAGCACGTTGTGCGCCGTGACGGCGAAGAACCACTCCCACTGGTTCTGGTCGCGCATGCTGTCGACCAGGTAGCGCCGGTCGAGGTCGGCCCAGAGGTGGACGTAGAGCAGGAGCGACGCGAGCAGATAGCCGACCGGGACGGCGAGCGCGGCGGGGCGCAGCCGCAGGGCGGAGCGCAGCCGCGCGGTGAGGCGCCTTCGCGCGGTGGGGTGCACCGGCTCGGTGGAGCGAATCCGCGGCCACGGGAGCCGCGGGCCCGGCTCCACGGCCTGGCCGGGCTCTACGTCCTGCCCCGGCTGCACGTCCTGCCCCGGCTCCCGGATGTCGGTGCCGCGCCGGGCGCCGACGCCGTCCGGCTGCGGGGCCGTCGTCGGCCGGTTGTCCGTCACCGCGTCCTCGATTCGCTGTCGCGCCGGCCGGCGTCCTGCCCGTCACTGCCGCGCGGGCCGGCGTCGGGGCCGTCCGCGCCCGGCTCCCCGGCGCCGTATCCGTCACCGCGCTCGTCGACGACGCGTGGCCCGGCCCCCTGGAGCCGGACCCGTACGACGTCGGCCAGCACCTTGGCGTAGTCCAGCGGGCCGACCTTGGAGCCGGGCCGGTGCGACCAGCGCACCGGCACCTCGGCTATCGGCCAGCCGTTGGCGTGGAAGATCCGCAGGATCTCGACGTCGAAGCCCCAGCCGTCCGTACGGGCGCGGGCGAAGGCCGTGCGCGCCTTGTCGCCGTCGAAGAGCTTGAAGCCGCACTGGGTGTCCCGGATGCCGGGCACCGCCATCGCCTGGATCAGCCGGTTCCCCGCCTTGCCCAGCAGTTCGCGCAGCGGGTGCTGACGGGTCCCGATGCGCGCTCCGGGGCGGGCGCGGGAGCCGATCGCGGCGGCGTAGCCCTGGTCCAGCTGCTCGTGCAGCAGGGCGAGTTCGTCGATGGGGGTCGCGGCGTCCGCGTCGCAGAACAGGACGCGGCGGCCGCGGGAGGCGGCGATCCCGATCCGTACCGCGTGGCCCTTGCCGCGGTTGACGGGGGCGCGCAGCAGCCGGATGCGGGGCTCCTCGGCGGCTGCCGCGGCGGCGACGGCCGCGGTGGCGTCCGCGGAGCCGTCGTCGACGACGATGACCTCCCAGCGGACGCCGGCCGCCCGCAGGTAGCGGCAGACCTCGTCGACGCCGGGGAGCAGCCGGTGTTCCTCGTTGTAGGCCGGGATGACCACCGAGATGTCGAGGACGGGGACCGCTTCGGCGGGGTGCCGGGACCGGGGTCCGGGCAGCGCGGCCCGGTGTACGGCGTCCATAGCTGTTCCCCCCTGCTCCCCGTGCCGCGGTCGACCGTGTGTACGGTACCGGCCCGTATCCCGACGGGCGGGTCAAGGGGCGGACGTTGGGAAGGCTGTCACGTCCGTCACGCCGTCGCGTGGATACGCCGCCTGCGCCTGGAGGCGGCCCAGGCAGCGCACACGCCCCGGGCCTACCCGCCCGGGGCGTGTGCGCACTTCGTGGCGTGCGGCCGTTTCCATGACCGGCCGTTGCCGGTCTCGCACCCCGGCGGTGCCGGAGTACTGGCGCTGCACTCCGGCCGACTTGACGCCCTTCTTCAGGAAGCCGGTGTCGTCGCGGGTCAGGGCGCCGTCCGGTCGTATTGACCTCTTCGCGCAGCACCGAACACGACGACGGCGGCAGGGACGGCTTGCTCGCCGTCTCCCTGCCGCCGCGATCGTTGGGGACGACCGATCAGCGGTCGTTCTCCCAGGAAGCGCTGCTGTTGGGGCCCTTGGCCCAGAATCCGAAGTTGACGCCGTTGTTCTCGTCCAGGTTGTACTTCGCGCCGTCCGCGGCGCGATGCGTCTTGCACGTGCCGGCGCCCGTCGTGACCGACATGCTGTACGTGTAGCTGCTGTAGCCGTCCTCGCCGATCTCAAGCTGGGCGGAATAGCCGTCGCTCTTGGTGTCGCACAGTTTGACGATGTCGCCGCGCTCCTCAACGTACACGCGCACGCCGGACGAGCCGGGCATGTTGGGGCCGAAGCTGTGGTCCCAGCCGGCCGCGGAGGCGCCGCCCGCGGTCGTCGCGAGGGCGGCGGAGGCCAGCGCGGTCGCACCGACGAGCATGCGGCCGATTCGAAGCTTCACAGGATTGCTCCTTGTGTGAGGAGAAATGCGGACTTGGTGGTGCGGGTGCAGCGCTGGGCGGAAAATCACTCGCACACGGGATGCATTCGGATAGATCCCGCCTGGCATGACGGACACCCCTTGGTCGACTCAAGGACCATCCGATGCGGATTCCGGCCACACGCCGTGCCAGGCAGAAATGATCATGCCACCCATGCGAGAAGGGGAGTCACGGAGGGCCCTTGGGGATGACCTCGGGCGGCCCCTGCCCGTGACCGATTCACCGCATTACGCAACTTCGCGCTGCTCCCCGTCGAACTCTTACTGGTGGACCGTGTGGCCGACGCCCCGGTCGGAGCGTGACACCAGCTTCCTTCAAACAGGGGTCCACGTCGTGAGCGCAGAACGCAAAGATGATGCGCATCCAGTGCACCAGGGGAGCGTCAGCCGGCGCCCCCGGGCCGCTCGCCGCCCGCCGTCAGGTGGTCGAGGAGCCGGAGTGAGTGGTCGTTGTACTCGCCGATGATGCGCTGCGCGGCGGCGGCGTCCCGGCTGCCGACGGCGTCGACGAGCTCACCGTGCCGGGACCACAGCCGCCCCTTGAGGCTCCGCTGCCGGCGCAGGTGGGGAACGACGAAGGCCCAGCCCTGCACCCGCACCCGGTGCAGCAGGTCCGAGATGTACGGATTCCCTACGAGCCCACCCAATTCGCCCCAGAATCTGAGGTCGTAGCCGATGAGGATGTCCAGGTCTCCGGCCCGCGAGGCCCGCTCGGCCTCCTCGGCGCGGCGGCGGACGGAGGCCAGGCCGTCGCTGCCGGCCGCCTCCAGCACCCGCTCGGTGGCGAACCGGAAGATGCCGTCGATGACCAGGGCCCGGGCCTCGACCATGTTGCGGAAGTCGTCGGGGGTGAACCGGTGCACCTGGAAGCCGCGGTGGTGCTCCAGGTCGACGAGCCCCTGCACGGAGAGGTCGACGAGCGCCTCGCGCACCGGGGTGGCGGAGACCCCGTACTGTTCGGCGATCTCCCGGACCGTGACGTGCCGCCCCGCGGGCAGCCGCCCGGCGAGCACCTCGTCGCGCAGCGCCTCGGCGATCTGCTGGCGCAGGGTGTTGCGCGTGACGGGTCCGGTGCCGGGCATGGTCGGGGATCTCCTTAGGGAACGCGACCGCACACCTGCGCGAACGGCCGACGCATCACGATAGGCGACGGCCGGACGGGCTCCGGCCGCGTGCGGGCGTCCGGGGCCGCGCCACCACGGGGCGGCTGCCCTGCGGGCCCGCACCCCAGGGCCGCCACGTGAAGGACGCCACACGGGAACGCTTCAGCGGGACGCCGCACGGGGCTCCCGTGTGAACCACGCCACACGGGAGCCACCGAGCGGAGCCGCGCCGGACCGGAGGCGAACCGGAGCCGAGCCAGGCCGGACCGGAGCCGCGCCGGACCGAAGCCGAGCCGGAGCGCGCGAAGCCGAACCGGACCGGAGCCGAGCCGACGGCCGTCGGACAGTCCGCCCGTCGCCGACCGCTTGTCGCCGACCGCCTGTCAGACGGTGTGCGCGTCCGCCGCCGTCAGTGCCTCGTCCAGAGCCGCGAGCCCTTCCTTGGCCTCGGCCTCGGTGATGGTGCACGGCGGGACGACATGGGTCCGGTTCATGTTCACGAACGGCCACAGGCCGCGCTGCTTGCACGCCGCCGCGAAGTCGCCCATCGGCGCGTTGGCCGGGCCCGCGGCGTTGTACGGCACCAGCGGTTCGCGGGTGTCCCGGTCCTTGACCAGCTCCAGCGCCCAGAAGGCGCCCATGCCGCGGACCTCGCCCACGCTCGGGTGGCGGGCGGCGAGTTCCGCCAGGCCGGGGCCGAGGACGTTCTCACCGATCGAGGCGGCGTTCTCCACGATGCCCTCCTCCGCCATCGCGTTGATCGTCGCGACGGCCGAGGCACAGGCCAGCGGGTGGCCGGAGTAGGTGAGCCCGCCCGGGTACGGCCGCTGGTCGAAGGTCGCGGCGATCTCCGCGGAGATCGCGACCCCGCCGAGCGGGACGTAGCCGGAGTTGACGCCCTTGGCGAAGGTCATCAGGTCGGGGGTGACGTCGAAGTGGTCGGCGGCGAACCAGCGGCCGGTGCGGCCGAAGCCCGCCATCACCTCGTCGAGGATGAAGACGATGCCGTGCCGGTCGCAGAGGTCGCGCACCCCGGCGAGGTAGCCGGGCGGCGGGACGAGGATGCCCGCGGTGCCGACGACCGTCTCCAGGATGATCGCGGCGATCGACTGCGGCCCCTCGAAGGCGATGAGCTCCTCCAGGTGCTGCAGCGCGCGCTCGGTCTCCTGTTCCTCGGTCTCCGCGTGGAAGTGGGAGCGGTAGCGGAACGGGCCCCAGAAGTGCACGACGCCCGCGGACGCGGTGTCGGACGGCCAGCGACGCGGGTCACCGGTGAGGTTGATCGCGGTGGAGGTGGCCCCGTGGTACGAGCGGTAGGCGGACAGCACCTTGGGCCGACCGGTGTGCAGCCGCGCCATGCGCACGGCGTTCTCCACGGCCTCGGCACCGCCGTTGGTGAAGAAGATCTTGTCGAGGTCGCCGGGGGTGCGCTCGGCTATCAGGCGCGCGGCCTCGGCCCGGACGTCGACGGCGAAGCCCGGCGCGATGGTGCACAGCTTGGCGGCCTGCTCCTGGATGGCGGCGACGACCTTGGGGTGCTGGTGACCGATGTTGGTGTTCACCAGCTGGGAGGAGAAGTCGAGGTAGCGGTTGCCGTCGTAGTCCCAGAAGTACGAGCCCTCGGCTCCGGCGATCGGCAGGGGGTCGATGAGCCCCTGTGCGGACCAGGAGTGGAAGACATGGGCACGGTCGACGGCCTTGACAGCCTTTCCGACCTGGGAATCTGCGGGAGGGGTCATGGGCACAGACTAGGAGCGGCACCGGCCGCCGGACACCGCCAATCTGTATGGCCTCGGCCACGTCGCCCGGCACCCTGTCGGGTCGCGGGGTCCCCGCCTGTCGGGTCGCCACGCCCCCGCCGGCCGGTCGCGTACGTCCCCGCCGCTCCGTCCGGCGCCGGCTCGGCCCGGAAACGGAGAACGCCCGCGGCCGGTCCGCACCCGGTACGGACGGGACCCCGGCGCCCCGGTCCCCCTATCCTCGTGCCGCAGGGCACGAGGGAACGGGGGATGCTGAGATGGACGCGTTGAGGGCCGACGACCCGCAGTGGATCGGTGAGTACCGGCTGCTCGGCCGGCTGGGCGAGGGCGGCATGGGGCGGGTGTACCTGGCGCGTTCCGAACGCGGCCGCACCGTCGCGGTCAAACTCGTCCAGAGCGAACTGGCCCACCAGCCGGACTTCCGGCGCCGGTTCGCCGCCGAAGTGGAGGCCGCACGGCGGGTCGGCGGCGCCTGGACGGCCCCCGTGCTGGACGCCGACACCGACGCGGCGACGCCCTGGGTGGCGACCGGCTACATCGGCGGGCCCTCCCTGCACGCGGTCGTCGCGGACGAGTTCGGGCCGCTTCCCGAGCACGCGGTGCTGACCCTCGGCAACGGCCTCGCCCAGGCCCTGCGGGACATCCACGGCGCCGGTCTGGTGCACCGCGACCTGAAGCCGTCCAACGTGCTCATCACGATCGACGGCCCCCGCGTCATCGACTTCGGCATCGCCCGCGCCGTGGAGACCCTCGCCGGGAACGGACTGACGATGACCGGCGCGGTCGTCGGCTCGCCCGGCTTCATGTCGCCCGAGCAGGTCCGCGGCGAGCGGGTCACGACCGCGAGCGACCTGTTCTGCCTCGGCTCCGTGCTGGCCTTCGCGGCGACCGGGCGCCAGCCCTTCGGCACCGCCAACAGCGGGATGCACGCGCTGATGTACCGCATAGCCCAGGAGGAGCCCGATCTGACGGGTCTCCCGGACACGCTCCGGGAGCTGGTGAGCGGCTGCCTCGCCAAGGACCCGGCGGCGCGGGTCACCGTCGACCAGGTGCTGGCGCACACCGCCGGCGGCGCGGGCACCGAACCGTGGCTGCCCGGCGGGCTGCTGGCCCGGCTCGGCCGCGAGGCGCTGCAACTGCTGGAGCTGGAGGCGGAACGGCCGTCGGCCCCGGCACCCGGCCCCTCCCCCGCGCCGCAGGCCGTCGTCTCCCAGCCGCTGCCCGAGGCCGTCCCGGTGCAGAACGCGGTCGCGACGCCGCCCCCGGCGGTGCCCCTGCACGCGACGCCCGTGCAGTCGACACCGCCGCCCCCGGTCCCGCCGGTGTCCACCCCGCCGCCCGCCCACCCGGCGTACGGCCCCGCGGCGGCCCCGTACGGCCCCGCTCCCGCGCCGTACGCCGGTCACGGGACGGCCCCGGGGTGGCGCTCGCCGCGCACCCTGGGCAGCTGGCTGGCGGTCATGCTGGGGCTGTCGACGGTGTTCATGCTGATCGACCTCAAGCTCAACTGGGCCGTGTACGACGCGTACGAGGCCTACTCCGCCGGTACGGGTTCGCGGGCGGCGATCCGCGACGGCCAGAAGACGGTCGACTCGGTCGGGGCGGCGGCCGCGGTGGTGTCCCTGACCGTCGTGGTGCTCTGGCTGGTCTGGTTCCGGCGCCTGTACCTCAACGCCGAGGTGTTCTCCCCGGGCAGCCAGCGGCTGAGCCGCGGCTGGACCATCGGCGGCTGGTTCACCCCGATCGTCCAGCTGTGGTTCCCCAAGCAGATCGCGAACGACATCTGGCGGGCGAGCGTCGAACCGAGCGTGCCCGGCCCGTACGGGCCGGGGACCCGCCGGCCGTCCCTCGCGCTGCTCGGCTGGTGGTGGGCGCTGTTCCTCACCATGTACGCGACCGGGTGGCTGAACGAGCTGGTGGCCGTCGCCGCGGAGACCACCGAGGACTACGCCGGGGTCACGGCCTGGGCCATCCTCACCGATGTCGTCGCCCTCCCGGCGGCCGTGCTCGCGCTCTCGGTGGTCCTGCGGCTCACCTCGCTCCAGGTGAAGCGCAACGCGGCGCGGCAGCAGGCCAACCCGGGGTTCGGCCCCGCGTACGGCCGGAGGTACTGAGCCGGCTCTCCACCGATTGACAGCATGCTGCCTTTTTGACAGCATGCTGCATATCGGGGTGCTCCGGCGACCGGCCGACGGCATCCTCGGCGACCGAGGAGCCGCATCCGGCGCTCCCGCGCCGCCCGACACCGTACGGAGGAGCCATGCCCCGCAGAACCGTGCACGTGGCCGTCTACGACACCCTCGCCGACTGGGAGTTCGGGCACGCCACGGCCCACCTCCGCAACACCGCGTACCACCGGGCCCCCCGCGACGGGGCCGATGTCGTCGCCGTCTCGGCGACCGGCGCTCCCGTGACCACCATGGGCGGGCTGCAGATCCTCCCCGGCCTCGGCCTGGACGCGCTGCGCCCCGAGGACAGCGCGCTGCTGATCCTGCCGGGCGCGGAGCTCTGGGACAGCGGCGCGGAGAACGCGCCGTTCGCCCGGGCCGCCCGCACCTTCCTCGACGCCGGCGTGCCGGTCGCCGCCATCTGCGGCGCGACGGCCGGTCTGGCCCGCGAGGGGCTGCTGGACGACCGCGACCACACCAGCGGCGCGGCCGGCTACCTCGCCGGACAGCCCGGCTACGGGGGCGCGGAGCGCTACCGGGAGACGGACGCGGTCCGCGACCGAGGGCTGATCACCGCCGGCCCCACCGAGCCGGTCGCCTTCGCCCGCGAGATCCTGGCCGAACTGGACCTGATGGAGCCGGAGGTGCTGGACGCCTGGTACCGCCTGTTCCGCCACTCGGACGCCGCCGCCTTCCCCGTCCTGATGGCAGCGGCCGGATGACGGGGCCCGGCGGGGCGTACGTTCCCGGCGGCGACGAGCGGGTGGCCGGGACCGACAGGAGCGAGCGGGCAACCGAGCCGAACGGCGATGCCCGGATGTCCGGGCACCGCGAGGACGACCCGGCGGTGCCCGAGGCCGAGCTGCTGTCCCGGACCGCGCTGGGCCTCTTCCGCCTCAACGGCCAGTTCCTCACGGTGTCGGAGAAGCTGGCCGCACCGGCCGGGCTGACCGCCGCCTGGTGGCAGGTGCTCGGCGCCGTACTCGGGGAGCCGCTGCCGGTCTCCGGCATCGCCCGCGCCATGGGCATCACCCGGCAGAGCGTGCAGCGCATCGCCGATCTGCTGGTCGGCAAGGGGCTCGCCGAGTACGTCCCCAACCCGGCGCACCGCCGCGCCAAGCTGCTCCGGCCGACCGAGGAGGGCCTCGCGGCCGTGGAGCGCACCCGCCCGGGCCACGCGCGGCTCGCCGCCCGGCTGACGGACGAACTGGGACCGGAGGGCTTCGCGGAGACCGTACGGGTCCTGGAACGGCTCTCCCGCACGATGGACACCGTCGAAGCCGAGCACGCCGCGGAAGCCGAACGCCCCGACGGGACCGGACCCACCCAGGGAACGGGGGAATCCAACGACCCCGGGGACTCAGGCGAAACCTGAGCCCCGCACGGAACCACCGGGACCACCGGGACCACCGGAACCACCGGGCTCACCGGGACCACCGAGCCCAGGACCCACGGGAAAGGGACCAACGCACGGGAGGGGGCCGGGGCCGGAGGGGTGGGGGTTCCGGAAGCTTCCGTGTTTTTGTGGCCCCCAGGGCCGTAAATATACGTTCCGGAACCCCCACCCCGCAGGCCCCGG
>NZ_JBEOXS010000058.1:0-44662 GCF_040296705.1 Streptomyces sp. NPDC002055 | reverse complement strand
CGACGGCGCGGGGGGAGGGGTCACGGGGGCCGGTATCGGCCGCCGGGGCCGGCGCCTTGCACGGCGCCGGCCCCGGCGGGGTGGGACGGATCGGCTGCTGTGGATCAGCCGGTACGGGTCAGGTGATGCGGGTCAGCTTGCTCCCGAACCCCGGCTCCGCCAGGTCGTCCTGGAGGGCGATCGGCACCTTCACCTGGCCGAGCCCGCTGCCCACGGTCATGGTGCCGACCTCGGTACCGGCCTTCGCGGTGTGCGGGACGACCTTGCCGTTGTCCGTGAGCTCGATGTCCACGGTCAGCCCGGCCCAGCCGACGGCGGTGACGTCCTTGGTCGCGACGACGGGGGTGGTGCCCCCCAGGCCGTCGTCGACCCGGCCGACGACATCGCCCTTCTTGACCACCTTGCGGGTCGTCAGGGTGTCGCCCGCGGCGGTGATCAGGGCCTTACTCGCGTCGACGGCGCCGGTCAGGATGGAGTTGTCCGTCGGGGACGGGGGCTGGTTCAGCACGGCGCCGATGATCAGCTGGTTGGTGCCGCCGACCTCCTTCCGCGCCGCGAACAGCAGGTTGCCCTGCGCGGCGGTGCTGGTGCCCGTCTTGATGCCGACACCGCTGAACGGGACCAGCCGGTTCCAGTTGTCCTGCTTCTTGCCGTTGCGGTCCACGTAGGACGGCTTGCCCACGACCTCCCGGAAGACCGGGTCCTGCATCGCCTTCCGGCCCAGCTTGACCTGGTCCTCGGCGGTGCTGACGGTGGTGGCCTGGAGACCGCTCGGGTCGGTGTACGTGGTGTTCTTCATGCCGAGGTCCTTGGCGGCCGCGTTCATCTTCTTGACGAACGCCTGCTCGGAACCGGCGTCCCAGCGGGCCAGCAGCCGCGCCACGTTGTTCGCGGACGCGATCATGATGGCGTTGAGCGCCTCGTACTCGGTGAGCTTCTCGCCCTTCTTGGTGTCCACCACGGACTCGTTCTGGGCGCTGAGCCCCGCGTCGTCCTCGGCCTTCTGGTCGACCGGGATGCGGGATCCCTGCTTGCCCGGCTTGAGCGGGTGCTCCTTGAGGATGACGTAGGCCGTCATCGTCTTGGCCACGCTCGCGATCGGCACCGGCTTCTGCTCGCCGAACGTGCCGAAGCTGCCCAGCCCGTCGATCCCCACGGCCGCCTGGCCCTTGGCGGGCCAGGGCATCGTCGGCTTCTTGCCGTCGAAGGCGTAGCTCTCCTGCGCGGTGAGGTCGAGCGTCGGCTCCGGCAGCGGCCGCAGCGCCTGCACGGTGGCGAAGACGACCGCGAGCAGGATGGCCAGCGGCGTCCAGATCTTGAACCGCCGGACGATGGTGCGCACCGGGGTCTCCGGCGGCGGCGGGGTGTTCGTCAGCTGCGCGAGCAGGTCTATCGGCGCGGGCTCGCCCGGGGCCGGCTCGGGCGGCAGCGGCTGCTGCTTGGTCCGCTCGGCCTCGGACAGCGAGGGGGACGCGGCGGACTGCGCGGGCACGGCGGGCTCGTCGGCGGTCTTCACCGCCGACTTCGGCTTGCGCGGGGCCGTGTCGGAGTCCTTGAGGGGGACGAAGCGGCTGGTCCGCTCGGAGTCCGACTCGGGCTTGTCGCCCGGCTTCGGCGCCTTGAACGCCGTCGTCGGCTGGTCGACGCCCTTCTTCTCCGCGGGCTCCGCGTCAGGCTTCGCACCGGCCTTGCCGTCCGGCTTCGCACCGGCCTTCCCGTCCGGCTTCGCACCGGCCTCGGCCTGCGTGCCGGACTTGCCGTCGACCCCGGGCTTCTCCTCTCCGGCGGGCTTCTTCCCGTCGGTGGACTTCTCCCCGCTGGCGGACTTCTCCCCGTCGGTGGGCTTCTTCCCGTCGGCGGACTTGGCGTCGCTGCCGGGCTCGTCCCCGCTTCCGGGCTCGCCCTTCGCGTCGGCCTCGGTCCCCGCCCCGGCACCGGACTTGCTCCCGGCGCCGGCCTTGCGGCCCGCGGGACGCGTGACCGTGAAGGCCGTGGTGGGCTGGTCGACGGCCGTGCCGTCGGCGTCCGCCTTCTCCCCGGTCCTACCGTCGTCGGCCTTGTCTGCGGCCTTGTCTCCGGCCTTGTCCTTCCCGGACGGAGCGTCGTCCGAGGAACCGCCGGCGGTCGCACCGCCGGACGCGTCGTCCCCGTCGTCGCCCTTGGCCCAGCTCGGCTTCCGGTCCCGGCCGGCGGCCTTGGCGGAGGAGGCGTCGCCGGAGGAGGCGTCGCCGCCCTTGCCCCCGGCCTTCGCCCCGCTCTTGCCGGACGGCTCGGTCCCGCCCTTGCCGGCGGCCTCGCCCTCGTCCTTGCCGGACGGCTTGTCGCCGCCCTCGGCCCGGTCCGCCGCCTCGGCAGCGGCACCGAACGCGGCCGCGCCGGACGCCGAGGCGCCCCGGGCCGGCTTCTTCCGGTCCTTGCTCAGGGTGCCGAAAGTGGCCGTCGCCCGGTCCTCGGTGGCGTCGTCCTGTGCCGCCTTCGGACGGTCCTTCGGCTCCTCGTCCGAGGAACCGGCCGCGCCGGTGCCGGGCTTGTCGGTGCCGGGCTTGTCGGTGCCGGGCTTGTCGCCCGTCACGGAACGCTTCTTCCCGGCCGCCTTCCGCGGCTTGCCTCCGCTGGTCTTCCGGTCCGCCGTCGAACCGTCGGCGCCGGAGGTCCGGTCGCCGGTCACCGCGCGGGGCGCCTTGAACATCGTCGTGGGCTGGTCGACCGCCGCCGCGCCGTCGGCGCCGCCCGACTTCCCGGCGCCCTGGGACTTCTCGGTGTCCGCGGACTCTCCCGAACCCCCGGACGTTCCCGAAGCCTCGGACTTCCCGGAGCCGTCGGACTTCCCGGAGCCGTCGGGGCTGCCGGCGCCGCCGGACTTCCCGGACGCGTCCGAGGCGGTGCCGTCGCCCGACGTCACGCCACCCTTGCCCTTCTCAGCCTTGCTCCTACCGGACTTGCTCCTGCCGGTCCCGCTCCTGCCGGCCGGCCCGGCCGCGGCCGCGCCGGACGCGTCGGCTCCGTCGGCCTCACCGTCCGCGTCGCCGTCCGCCTCGCTCTGCGCACCGCGCGCGGCCGTCGGCCGCTTCGGCAGGTCGCTGTCGGCGCTGTCCTTCGCCTTCGCGACGTCGGCACCGGACGGGGCGCTCCCCTCGGAGCCGCCCGAGCCCGCGGAGTCCTCCGAACCCGCGGAGTCCGCGGCGCCTTCGGAGTCCGCGGCGTCCGAACCCACGGCCGCATCGGCGTCCGCGTCGGTACCGGCCACCCAGGCGGCGACCGCGGCGCGGAGCCGGGCGTCGCCCTTGTCGTTGCCCGCGGGCGCGTCCGCTCCCGCCGGCCCGTCGGCGTCGGCGCCCTCGTCCGGGCCGCCGTCCTTGCCCGTTCCCGCGTTCGCATCCGCGTCGTTGCCCGCGTCCGACCCGGCGGCGGCATCGGCGTCCGCCCCGGCATCGCTGTCCGCGGCCGGACCCGCGTCCGGCTCGCCGTCCGCCTCCGCGGCACCGGCGGTGCCCTCAACGGCCTTGCCGGCAGGGGGTTCCGCGGTTTCGGACGTGTCGTCCGCGGCCTCGGCGGGCCGGTCGGGGGAGTCCCGGATGACCGAGAGACGCGGATCGCCCTCGCCCCGAGTCGTCTCCCCCGACGACTTCTGCTGCTCCGACTTCTCGGGGGACTCGCCCGCCACCGATGCCTCCTCCACACACGTGCGGGACGCCCGACGCCGCGCCGGCGTCACGTCCCGCTGCTGAACCGCACTTACCAGTTTCCAGCCCGGATACGAGTGCCCCTCGCAGCCACGCTGTTCCGACCGGGCCCGACACCCCCCGAAGGACCTCGCCCACCTGCTAGACGAGAACGACATACCTACTGGTTCCCGTACGAAACACCCAGGCACTCTCGACAGACAAGTGTGAGAGGGGTCACCCTGTCAGACATCCACGCGGGGAGGCATGGATGGGCAGGAGCCGCAGAACAATTCCGGAAGAGCTTCTGCTGCTGGCCCTGGACCCGACCACGGGTACCACGGCGCAGCCGCAGTCGCTCGACCTCGGCCTGGCCGGGGCCCAGCTAGTGGAGCTGGCTCTGGCAGGACGGATAGCCCCGGACGGGGATCGTATCGCCGTGGTGATGCCACGGCCGACAGGAGATCCGACACTGGACTCCGCACTGGAGCTGTTGCGCCGTCGCGGCAGCCCGGTCCGGGCGGTCCACTGGATCGGCGGGCCCCGGCTGGGGCTGCGCCAGACCTACCTCACACATCTGGAACGCTGCGGCATGGTGCACGCCGTGGAGGGCCAGATGTGCGGAGTGCTGCCGACGACCCGCTACCAGGCGTCGGAGACGACCATCAGCCGGGAGATCAGGACCCGGCTGGACAACGCGATCCGCACCGGTGTGCCGCCGGACCCGCGGACCGCGGCGCTCGCGGCGCTGGCCCACGCGGTCGGACTGGGCAAGCACCTCTACCCCGGCAACGAGGGGCGGTCCTCCCGCTCCCGGCTGCGGGACCTGATCCGGCACGACCCGATGGGCGGGCTCGTCGCGCACGCCGTGATGGACGTGCAGAACGGCGTCGCGGCACAGCCCCGGCGCGCACCGGCCCGGACCGCCGCGAGTGAACCCACCGGCGTGCCGGTGCAGTCCCGGCGCGGAACCATGGCCCGCGTGGCGGCCCACTGACCGCACACCCCCACGAGGAAGCAGCGCATGCGCGGTGCGCCCGCACCGCCGACGAGTCATCCGCAGCACCGGGCGCTCCGCAGGCCGTTTCGCGGAGCGTCACGCACCACGTCAGCAGACCGCTGTCACCCACCGCACCACCACCGGCCCGACCCGGTTCGGGAGCCGCGAGGCGCCGCCGGCGCGGGGACGCGGACGAGGACGCGGTGCCTCTGCCCGGCCGGGCAGGGGCACCGCCTCGCCGCGAACCCTGAAGCGCCGGCGCGTCGCAGCGCACGGGGTGGCGGTCCGGCCGCCCGGACGACGGCCGGACCGCCACCCCATGCGTGCGTCCATGGCGCATGCGTCCGCGGTGCGTGCGTCGGCGGTGCGTGCGTCGGCGGTGGATGCGTCCGCGATGGGTGCGTCCACGGTGTGTGCATCCATGGTGTGTGCATCCATGGTGTGTGCGTCCGCGAACGATCCCCGCGGGACCGCACCCCGCCGCGTCCGCCGCGGGCCGCCCCCGGAGTCGCCCCCGGACACGGCCGGGTGGCTTCATGTGCCCGGACGGGGACCCTCTGTCGCCATTTCCCAGCGCCGCCGCCACCCGGAGTGGCAGTCTGCTGAAACAAACAGCGGTACAAGTCGGAGGTGCAGCCGCGTGGCGTCCCATGTCAATCCAACGGTCAGACGACGCCGGTTGGGCCAGGAGCTGCGCAGGCTCCGCGAGCTCAAAGGGATGACGGCCGAAGAAGTCGCGGACCGCCTGCTGGTCTCCCAGTCGAAGATCAGCAGGCTGGAGAACGGCCGGCGCAGTATCAGTCAGCGCGACGTCCGCGATCTGTGCGGTGTCTACGAGGTCGAGGACCACCGGATCGTCGACTCGCTGATGCAGATGGCCAAGGACTCCCGCCAGCAGGGCTGGTGGCATGCGTTCGGCGACATCCCGTACAGCGTCTACATCGGGCTGGAGACCGACGCCGCCTCGCTGCGGGTGTACGAGCCGCAGGTGATGCCCGGCCTCCTGCAGACCCGGGCGTACGCGGAGGCGGTGATCACCGGCGCGCTCCCGGAGGCGTCCCAGACGGACATCGAGAAGCGGGTGCAGGTCCGGGTCCGGCGGCAGGAGCGGATCACCTCCGAGGAGAATCCGCTGCGGCTGTGGGCGGTGCTCGACGAGTCGACGGTCCGCCGCATGGTGGGCGGCCGGCAGATCATGCGCGACCAGCTGGACCATCTCATCGAGCTGTCCCAACTGCCGCATGTGACCGTGCAGATCATGCCGTACACCATGGGGGCGCATCCGGGGGTCACCGGGCAGTACACGATCCTCGAGTTCCCGGACGCCGCCGACTCCAGCGTGGTCTACCTCGAGGGCGTGACGAGCGACCTCTACCTGGAGAAGGCGAACGACGTGCAGAGCTACAGCGTGATGTACGAGCATCTGCGCGCGCAGGCGCTGAACGTGGAGCAGACACGGCAGTTCATCACGGATGCCGCCAAGGGCTACACGCGCTGAGCAGGAGCCGCACGGGGTGAGGACAACACCCATCCACAGGGAGGCGCCGGTACGGTACACCCCGCCGTGACACCAGGGAAGCTTTACGGGAATATGCCATCCGGTCGAGTGAACGGCCCCTTCTGGCAGGCGGGTTGGCGAGTAGCGTCGATCACGCCATCGGGCAAGGACCGCTGGCGAACCCCACCCCCTGGCACAAACCGGAGCAGAGCAATGGCCATTCAGCAAGGCGCCACGGACATCTGGACCAAGTCCTCCTACTCCGCCGGGAACGGCGCGTGTGTCGAGGTCAAGTCCCCCGCCCCGCGCACGGTCGCCGTGCGGGACTCCAAGGACCCGGAGGGCCCCTCGCTCGCCTTCGCTCCCGAGGCGTGGACCGCGTTCGTGGCGGAGGCCGGCCGAGGCGCCTTCGACCTCGGCTGACCGGCCCCGGGCGGCCCCGCCGCCCGTCGCCTCACCTGGAGCCCTCTCGACTGGTTCGCCGTCCCGGCCGAGGGGGCTCAGCCATGCCCGGGCGCCCGGCGGAGCGGGTTCCGGCACGACTCCGCGGCCGAGGGGTCCTTGCGCCGTGCCCTCCCGGGTCGCGCGCCTATGACGCAAGGCCCCTCAGCGCAGCTCGTCCACGTAGCGGTCGGTCCCGGGGACGGTCGGGACGAAGGGGGCGACCAGCTCCACCCGGCCCCGGCCGGAGGCGGCGAGGTCGGCGTCCAGGCCGGCGAAGTGCGCCCCGAAGCACGCCCGCGGGTCCTGCTCCAGGAACCACAGCAGGGTGAGCCGGGTGTCGACGCCCGCCACCTGCGCCACGTACGACATCCGGTCCGTCGGCAGCGGGGTGGGGCGGAAGACGGTCACCATGGCGGCCGGGGAGCTCTGCAGGCGCTGCGGGAGATGGCGGCGGCGCAGCCACTCCAGGAGTTCCGCGCGCTGCCGCGGCCCGCCGGTGTCGATCACCTGGAGGAGCAGGCCGGCGTAGGGGTGGTCGAGGGCGTGGAAGTCGCGGGGGCCGGCGGCGCCGTCCCGGTAGACGGTGGCCTCGTGGTCCTGGAACGCGGTGAAGACATGGGTGCGGTCGTGGTGAACCCTCTCGTCCCGGTTGAGCCGCTTGTTGACGGCGACGGTCCAGGCCATGTGGTCGTCGTAGCGGCCGTCGGTGATCCAGTAGACCGAGAGGTAGCAGCCGGCGGTGACCGGCCGGGCCACGGCGGACTCGGCCGGGTAGCGCAGCAGCTGGAGCTCCCGGGTGGCAACCCAGCGGCGGCCCGCGTACATCCAGGGCATCGCCATGGCGCCGGCGATGAAGTGATCGTCCTCGTACCAGCGGTTGTACGCGTGCTCGCGGCCCGGGTGCGGCTCGACCATGGTGATGAGGGCGTGTCCCGGGTGCACTCCGTACGGGCCGACGGAGGCCAGCTCCCCGTAGACCGCGCTGCGCGTCCCGCCGGCGCCGCGCGCCTTGTCCGTGCTGCGCGTCCCGCCGGTGCCCCGCGCCGTGTCCGTGCCGCGCTTCTCGTCCGTGCCGCATGCCCTGTCCGTGCTGCGCTTCTCGTCCGTCATGGCACCGGTGTAGCTGACATGACGTCAGATGAGGAGAGGTATCGCGCCGCCGGGTCACAACGGCCCCCACTCCCGGACCCGCCGCTCACAGCACGGGAGCCGCGGCCGGGCTCTGGCCTTCACCGGGGCACGGCCGTAACCTGACGAACCGTCAGCAATCTGGAGCGGATGTGCCGGAGGTCGTCATGCTGCGAGGCAGGACCGTGCTCGTGTCCGGAGTCGGCGCGGGGCTGGGGCATCAGGTGGTGTCCGCGGTGCTGCGGGAGGGCGGCAACGCCGTGCTGGGCGCCAGGACCCCGGAGAAGCTCGCCGACGCCGCGGCACGCCTCGACCCCGGCGGCAGGCGGACCGCGTGGCGGGCCACCGACATCGCCGACGAAGACGCGTGCGCGGCGCTGGCGGAACTCGCCCTGGAGCGGTTCGGGCGGATCGACGCGGTGGTCCATGTCGCCGCGCTCGACACCTGCTTCGGCGGCCTGGCGGACGCCGACTTCCCCACCTGGACCACGGTGCTGGATGTGAATCTGCTGGGCACGCTGCGGATGACCCGGGCCTGTCTGCCGGCGCTGACGGCCCGCGGCGGCTCGGTGGTCGTGATCGGCACCCAGTCCTCGGTCGTGGCCCCGTCCCAGGTCCAGCAGGCGGCGTACGCGGCCTCGAAGGGGGCGCTGGTCTCCGCGATGTACTCCCTCGCCCGGGAGCTGGGCCCGCACCGCATCCGCGTCAACACCGTGCAGCCCGGCTGGATGTGGGGCCCGCCGGTGCAGGCCTTCGTCCAGCTGACGGCGCAGGCCGAGGGCGTGCCCGAGGACGAGGTCCTGGGCAGGCTGGCGGAGCGGATGGCGCTCCCGGACCTGGCGACGGACGGGGACGTGGCTCAGGCCGTCGTCTTTCTGGCCTCCGACCGTGCCCGGGCGATCACCGGGCAGTCGCTGCTGGTCAACGCCGGTGAGGTGATGCGCTGAGCGGTGGCCGGGGAGGCGCGGGGCGCGAGCGTGGCACGCGCCCGGCGGCCCGCCGTCGGTTCGGTGCCGCGCTCAGGCGCGGGGGTAGCGGGCGAGCCAGCCCGGCACGGACTCCGCCGGGCTGTGCAGCGCGGGGCCCTGGGTCATCTCCATCGCGAAGTCGTCCGCGAGTTCGAGGATGGTGGGGCGGCCCTCGACCTCGGCCAGCCACCCGGGCGGCAGTGCCGTCTCACCGTGCAGGGTGCCGAGCAGACTGCCGCAGACCGAGCCGGTGGAGTCGGAGTCCCCGCCGTGGTTGACGGAGAGCAGCAGGCCGTGCCGGACGTCCTCGGCGACCAGCGCGCAATAGACCCCGATGGCGAGGGCCTCGTCGGCGGTCCGGCCCCCGCCGAGGGACTCGACCCGGGAGGCGGTCGGCATGCCCTGGCGCACGGCGCCCAGCGCCTGCCGCAGGGCGTCCGTGGTCTCCTCGTGGCCGGGGCGGGCGGCCAGCTGGCGCAGGGCGTGCTGGACCGCGCTGTCGAGGCTGTCCCCGCGGGCGAGCCCGTGCACGACGACGGCGAAGGCGCCGGCCGCGAGGTAGCCGGTGGGGTGCCCGTGGGTGTGCACGGCGCACTCGATGGCGAGCTGGAAGACGAGTTCCGGTTCCCAGCCGACGAGCAGCCCGAAGGGGGCGGAGCGCATCACGGCGCCGCAGCCCTTGGAGTCCGGGTTCCGGGGCTGGGCGAGGGTGCCCATCACGCCGTCGGCCAGGCCGCTCAGGCAGGCCCGGCCGGGCTCCCGGCGGGCGTACAGCCACTCCTCGCGGGCGAGCCAGCCGTCGTCCTCGCGGCGTTCGTCGGGACCCCAGTCGCTCTGGGTGACCGACCAGCGCCGGTGGGCCCGGAAGACGTCGGTGGGCGGGTGCCAGGCCCCGGTGTCCCGGCGGACCTGGGCCCGTATGAGCCCGTCGAGGGTGAAGAGGGTCATCTGGGTGTCGTCGGTGACGGCACCGCGCCGCCCGTGTGCGGGGACGTAGTCGGTGATGCCGTTCGGGCCGTGTTCCTTGCGGATCCCCTCGAGCGATTCGAACGCGACCGGGGCGCCGAGGGCGTCTCCGATCGCGCCGCCGAGCAGGCAGCCACGGACGCGGCTGCGGAAGTCCTGCTGCTCGGCACGGCCCCAGACAGCTGTGCCTGCTGCGCTCACTCGCGTCCCTCCCGTTCCCGTTCCGGTTCCGACGTCCCAGGACATCCCGTCGCCGCTCGCGCAGCACTGTAATGGACCGGGAATGGTCGGCTCCGAGTCGGGAACGGAATGTGAGCAGTCGCCCCTGAGGTCGGGTTTGATCGAGTACGCCACGGGGTGGACGGCGCCGCGGCGGCCGGACGGGGCCCGGGCCGGGGCCGATCCGTGCGGGCCGATCCGTGCGACGGAGTCCTGCGTGCGGGGAGCCGGTGCCCGGGAAGCCGGCCTGCGGGGAGCCGGCGTGCAGGGAGCCGGCGTGCGGGAAGCCGGCGTGCAGGGAGCCGGCGTGCGGGAAGCCAGCGTGCAGGGAGCCGGTGCACGGGAATCCGGCCTGCGGGGCTCCCGGATGCGCCCGGCGCCGGGCCGTGGAGGTCACGGCCCGGCGCCGCCGGGCGACACACCGGCTCAGGGGGCATGGCACGCTGCCCACCCGGGTCGCGCGCTCAGGGCAAGGACCCCTCAGTCGTCCGCGGGCCGCACCGTCTTCATGATCTTCTGAATCTGCGCCGGGGTCAGGGCGTTCTTGATCCCCTGGTCCGCGTAGAGCACCCAGCCGTGCATGGTCCCGTCCGGGAACTTCTGGGCGATGCTGACCGCGACGGCGGACGGCGGCACGCACTTGCTGGGACGGTTGGTGACCGTGACCTTGGCGGTGGCGGTGTACCCCTCGATGCCGTTGTGCTTCCACGGCTTGGCCTGGCCGACCTCCATCTTCGGCTTGTGCTCGTCGCCGCCGTAGGCGATGTAGCCCCAGTTACCGGCCCAGTTGCGGGCGTTCTCCTGGAGGGTGCCGTCCTTGCCGCCGCCCGTGGTGCCGACGGTGGCGAGCTGTCCCTTGCCCGCCTCCCCGACGCCGTCGGGGTTGGGCTGCGAGGAGCAGCCGCCCTCGCGGTAGTTGCCCGCGCCGGTCATCACGACGATCGGCTTGCCCTTGGCGTCGTTGTAGGACAGGGCGGTGTCGTCGTCGAAGACCTGCCACTTCTCGGCCTTGCCCGGGACGTCGTAGCTGAAGTCGTGCTCCTCCCGGGTCTGCGTCTGCCAGCCCTTCACCATCGGCCCGTCCGCCGTCGGGCCCGCGTTCGGGGCTTCGGGGCCCTCCGTGCGGCCGGCGGCCGGGGCGGAGACCGGCGGGGAGGAACGGACCTTCTTGCGGGCACCGTTGGGCTTGTCGTCGTCGCCGGAGGCGAGGGCTATCGCGCCGCCGACGGCGCAGAGCGCCACCACGGCTCCGGCAGCGATCAGCACCGTCCGGTTGGTGTTGCGGCGCGGCGGCTGGGGCGCGGGCGGCGGGGTCTGCTGCCAGGCGGGCGCCGGGCCGAAACCGCCCTGCTGGGGCGGCTGCTGGTACTGGGGCGGCTGCCCGGGCTGCTGGGGCTGTTGTGGGTGCTGTTGCCAAGACATGGCGGTCAGCCTATGCGCCGCCTGCCGCCGCCCCGCACCCGTGCGGTGACAGGAGCGTCCGCATGCGGTGACAGGGCGGCAACAGCGTGGCTCACGGGCGGGGAAGGCCCCTCAGTCCCCCACCACCGGCAGCAGTTCGGGGAGGTGGCCGTCGGAGGCGAGGGCCGCCTCCTGGCGTTCGGCCGGGACCTCGCCGTAGGTGGTGGTCCGCTGCCGGGCGGGGCGTCCGGCGGCCTCGGCGATCGCCACCAGGTCCCGGATCGAGCGGTACGAGCCGTAACTCGACCCCGCCATCCGGGAGATGGTCTCCTCCATCAGCGTGCCGCCCAGGTCGTTGGCGCCGGAGCGCAGCATCTCCGCCGCGCCCTCGGTGCCCAGCTTCACCCAACTGGTCTGGATGTTGGGGATGTGCGGGTGCAGCAGCAGCCGGGCCATAGCGATGACCGCGCGGTTGTCCCGGTCGGTGGGGCCGGGGCGGGCGATACCGGCCAGATAGACGGGCGCGTTGGTGTGGATGAACGGCAGCGTCACGAACTCGGTGAAGCCCTGGTGTCCCCCGGCGAGCGCCGCCTGCTGGATCTCGGCGAGCAGCCGGAAGTGGCCCAGCCAGTGCCGCGGCTGGTCCACATGCCCGTACATCATGGTGGAGGACGAGCGGATGCCGAGCGCGTGCGCCGCCTTGATGACCTCGACCCAGGTGGCGGTGGGCAGCTTGCCCTTGGTCAGGATCCAGCGGACCTCGTCGTCCAGGATCTCGGCGGCGGTGCCGGGGATGCTGTCCAGACCGGCTTCCTTGGCCGCCTCCAGCCACGCGGGGATGGACAGGCCCGTGCGGGTGGCCCCGTTGACGACCTCCATCGGGGAGAAGGCGTGCACATGCATGCCGGGGACGCGCTCCTTCACCGCCCGCGCGATGTCGAAGTACGCGGTGCCCGGCAGATCGGGGTGGATGCCGCCCTGCATGCAGACCTCGGTCGCGCCCACGTCCCACGCCTGCTCGGCCCGGTCGGCGACCTGGGACAGCGACAGGGTGTAGGCGTCGGCGTCGGTGCGGCGCTGGGCGAAGGCGCAGAACCGGCAGCCGGTGTAACAGACGTTGGTGAAGTTGATGTTGCGGGTGACGATGTAGGTGACGTCGTCGCCGACGGTCGAGCGGCGCAGGTCGTCGGCGATCCGGCAGAGGGCGTCCAGCGCGGGACCGTCGGCGTGCAGCAGCGCCAGGGCCTCGGCGTCGGTGAGCTTCGTCGGGTCGTCGGCGGCGGTGGCGAGCGCGGCGCGGACGTCGCCGTCCAGCCGGGACGGCGCCATGCCGGGGGCCGCGGCCTCGCGCAGCACCTCCCAGTCGCCGTAGACCTCGTCGAAGTCCTCCCGGCGGTCGGCGGTCCGGCCGTCGGTGTCGATGGTGCGGTGCAGGTCGGTGCGGCCGGAGGCGGCGAAGCCCTCGTCGGGCTCCTGCCAGGGCAGCCCGACGGGCAGGGCGTCCTCCTTGGCCAGCCCGGTCTCCGGGTCGGCCAGCGCGCGGACGTGCGGCAGCAGCCGCGGGTCCAGCCAGGGCTCGCCCTTCCGGACGTACTCCGGGTACACGGAGAGGCGCTCGCGCAGCCGGAAGCCGGCGGCGGCGGAGTGCTCGGCCAGTTCGTCGATCTGCGGCCAGGGGCGCTCGGGGTTGACGTGGTCCGGGGTGAGCGGCGAGACGCCGCCCCAGTCGTCGATCCCGGCGCCGATGAGCATCGCGTACTCCGCGTCGACCAGGTTCGGCGGTGCCTGGATGCAGCCGGACGGGCCGAGGATGTGGCGGGCGACGGCGACGGTGGCGGCCAGTTCCTCCAGCTCGGCGTCCGGCATGCCGCGCATGGCGGTGTCCGGCTTGGCGCGGAAGTTCTGCACGATGACTTCCTGGAGGCCGTGGTAAGCGCGGGAGACGCGGCGCAGCGCGAACAGCGACTCGGCCCGCTCCTCATAGCTCTCGCCGATGCCGATCAGCAGTCCGCTGGTGAACGGGACGGTGGAGCGGCCCGCGTCCTCCAGGACCCGCAGCCGGACGGCCGGCTCCTTGTCCGGGGAGCCGTGGTGCGGGCCGCCCGGTTCGCTCCACAGCCGCTCGGCCGTGGTCTCCAGCATCATGCCCATCGAGGGGGCCACCGGCTTGAGCCGCTGGAAGTCCGTCCAGGACATGACGCCCGGGTTGAGGTGCGGCAGCAGCCCGGTCTCCTCCAGGACGCGGATCGCCATCGCCCGCACATAGGCGATGGTGTCGTCGTAGCCCTCGGCCTCCAGCCACTCGCGTGCCTCGGGCCAGCGGTCCTCGGGGCGGTCCCCGAGCGTGAAGAGGGCCTCCTTGCAGCCCATTTCGGCGCCGCGCCGGGCGATGTCCAGCACCTCGTCAGGAGACATGAACATCCCGTGGCCCGCCCGGCGGAGCTTGCCGGGCACGGTGGCGAACGTGCAGTAGTGGCAGCGGTCGCGGCAGAGCCGGGTGAGCGGGATGAAAACACTGCGGGAGTAGGTGATCACTCCGGGGCGGCCGGCGGCCTCCAGTCCGGCGTCGCGCACCCGGGCGGCGGAGGCCATCAGGTCCTCCAGATCGCTCCCGCGGGCCCGGAGCAGGACGGCGGCCTCGGCCGTGTCCAGGGCCACGCCGTCGCGGGCCCGGCGCAACGCCCGGCGCATGGCGTTCGCGGTCGGTCCGGGCTGGTCGGTCCCCTGCGCGCTGGTCGTCATCCCCCGAGCATACGAGCGCTCACCAGCAGCGAAAGGCCCCGCGGGGGCCGGGGATGTGTGCGGCTGATCACGGCGCCGCGACCCGGCCGCCGGGACGGGCCGGAGGGCGAAGCCGGCTTCGCGCCGGCCCGTCCCAGAGGCACTGGTCCGCCCAGCCTCGGAGGTACTGGTCCGCCCCGCCTCGGAGGTACTGGTCCGCCCGGCCTCGGAGGCACGGGGGTCCGCCCGGCCTCAGAGGTACTGCGCGTAGGCGTCGAGGGTCCGCAGGACCTCCGCCTCGTCCGCGGGCGGCAGTTGCAGCACGACCTCCTCGATGCCCAGCTCGGCGTAGTGGGCGAGCTTCCCCGGGGACGGGAGCACGGCGTACGGCACCACCTCCGGGCCGTCCCCCGGCCGCCCCGCCTCCTGCCAGACCCGGCGCAGTTCCGGCAGCGTCTCGGCCACTCCCCGGCCGCCGACCGGCAGCCAGCCGTCCGCGTACTCCGCGATGTGCGCGAGCAGCGTGGGCCCGGCACGGCCGCCGACCAGCGTGCGCGGTCCGGTGAGCGGCGGTGCGCCCGCCCGCTCCCGGGGCGCGCGCACCGGCTTGGGGTGCGCCTGGCTGGCGCTCACCGACCCGAACTCCCCCTCGTACGCCGTCGGCTCCGCCGCCCACAGGGCCCGCATCAGCGCCATCCGGTCCCGGACGATCGCGCGCCGGCGCCGCCGGTCCACACCGTGGTCGGCGGCCTCCTCCGCGTTCCAGCCGAAGCCGACGCCGAGGGTGAACCGGCCGCCGGAGACGAAGTCCAGGGTGGCGGCCTGTTTGGCGAGACCGATCGGGTCGTGCTGGGCGACGAGGGTGATGCCGGTGCCCAGACCGAGCCGCTCGGTGACGGCCGCGGCCTGGCCGAGGGCGACGAACGGGTCGAGGGTGCGCCCGTACTCGGGCGGCAGCGGGCCGCCGGCGGGGTACGGGCTCTCCCGGCTGACCGGGATGTGCGTGTGCTCCGGCAGATAGAGCCCGTGGAAGCCGCGCTGCTCCAGCTCCTGGGCGAGCCGCACGGGCGTGATCGTCTCATCGGTCAGAAAGATCGTGGTCGCGATGCGCACGAGCACCTCCGGTGACGGCAACGGGCCGGGCCCTTGATCCTGCCCGTTTCCCGAGGCCGGCGCACCCGGCTCCCGGCACACGTCACCGGCCGTTCACAGACGGGCCGGCCGCGGGCCGCGAGCGCGGCACCACACGGCACCACACGGCACCGGAAGCCGCCGTCACCGGCGCGAAAGCGGCGTCACCTCTTCCCTTGTCGCCGCGTTCAAGGCTCAATACGAGGGCACGGCGCACCACGGAACGTCCCTCGTCCGTCCTTCTCGACCCTGGGGAGTCAGCGCGATGTGCGAAGACCACGAGTCCGACCGCTGGGACCGCCGCGGACTGCTGCGCGCGTCCGCGGTGACGGGCGCGGCGACCGCGCTTACGGTGAGCGGCGTGAGTGTCGCCGGCGGCGCCGAGCCGCGCGAGCCCGTCCGGGACGGGAGCGGCCGGGAGCGGACCCGGACGCTCACCGGCCACCTGCCGCCCGGGGCGCCGGACTTCGTGTATCTCCCGGTCGACGTGGACCACGGGGTCCGCGAGATCACCGTCTCGTACCGCTACGACAAGCCGGCCGTCCCGCCCGGCACCCAGACGAACGCCTGCGACATCGGGATCTTCGACGAGCGCGGCACCGAGCTGGGCGGCCGGGGCTTCCGCGGCTGGTCGGGCGGGGCCCGCACGGAGTTCACGATCGGCGCGGAACGGGCGACGCCCGGCTATCTGGCGGGCCCGGTACGGCCGGGCACCTGGCAGGTGGTCCTCGGCCCGTACACCGTCGCGCCGCAGGGCATGGACTACACCGTCACCGTCACCCAGCGGTACGGCGCACCGGGCACGACGCCGGAGCCGGTGTACCCGCCGCAGCGGGCGCGGGGCCGGGGCCGGGCCTGGTACCGCGGCGACTGCCATCTGCACACCGTCCACTCCGACGGGCTGCGCACCCCGGCCGAGACCGCCGCCGCGGCCCGCGCGGCGGGGCTGGACTTCATCACCACGACGGAGCACAACACCGTCTCGGGGCACGGTGCCTGGGAGGGGCTGTGGGGTGACGACCTGCTGGTGCTGCCCGGTGAGGAGGTCACCACCCGCAACGGTCATGTGATCGCCCTCGGCATCGACGGGGGCACCTTCATCGACTGGCGGTACCGCGCCCGCGACGGTGTGTTCGGCCGGTTCGCGCGGCGGATCCGGCAGGCCGGCGGCCTGGTCGTCCCGGCCCATCCGCACGGCACCTGTGTCGGCTGCAACTGGAAGTTCGGCTTCGACGAGGCGGACGCGGTGGAGGTGTGGAACGGCGCGTTCACCCCGGACGACGAGGCAGCCGTGGCCGGGTGGGACAACACCCTGGTGGCGGCCGTCCGGTCCGGCCGCTCGGGGGCGGGGGCCGGGCGCCACGGCTGGCTGCCCGCGATGGGCAACAGCGACGCCCACCGCGAGCCGCAGCCGGTGGGCCGTCCGCAGACCGTGGTCCTCGCCGACGACCTGTCGCGGGCGGCGGTCCTGGAGGGCATCCGGGCCGGCCGGAGCTGGATCGCCGAGTCCTCGGCGGTGGAGCTGACGTTCGGCGCCACCGGCGGGCGCGGGAAGCACGCGGGCATCGGCGGACGGCTGGAGGTGGACCGGGACACGCCGGTGACGGTGCGGCTGGAGGTGTCCGGCGCCCCCGGCTGCTCGGTCCGCCTGGTGACCGACCAGGGGCAGCTGCACGCCGCGCAGCTCCCCGCCTCCGGCTCCGGGACGGTCGAGTGGCGGACGACACCGCAGTACGCGGCCTACGTCCGGGCGGAGGTGCGGCACGCACCGGCGGACGGCGGATCCTCCGGACTGCCCGGCACGATGGCGGCGATGACCAACCCGGTGTTCCTGGGGCGGGACTGACGATGCGGGACTGATGGGGAGGGTGGGACCGACGGGGCAGGGACCGACGGGGCGGAAGCGACGCCGTGACCGACCGAACGGGCCCGACGCGGCACGGCACCCCGCCGGTACGCAGGCCGCCGACACGGCACCCGCCGACGGTCCGGGAGCGCGCCCCACTAGCCCGTCCCCCGGCACCGCGCCAACCGGGGAGGCCCGGTCGGGGGATCCGGCACGGCAGCGGAGCGTACTGCGCCCGCACCCGGTGCCGTGGGACGGCGCCCGGGTACCGCTGAGGATCGTCGGGCCGCATCTCGGCCCGCGTCCAGCACTGCTGCCCCAGTGCGCGGCCACGCCCCGAGTGGCTGCCTCCGGCCGGGTCCGACGGCTGATGGGGCACGCCCGAACAGCAAGGACTGCATCGATGACACGGAATGCTGCACGCCTCCGTCGCGGAGCGCGCGTCCTCGTCCCCCTTCTGGGTGCTGTCACCCTGACAGCGGCCATCACCACCTCGGCCGCCGCGAACCCCGCGGCCGTCGTCCGGGTGGGTGCCCAGGTCCGCCTCGCGGCCCTGCCCGGAGAGACCAACGCGGTGACCTTCTCCGCCACCACGGGGAACCTGATCGTCACCGACTCCGTCAGCCTCACCGCCGGCCCCGGCTGCACCACGGTCACCGCCAACTCGGCGGACTGCGGCCCGGCCGGCACGCTGACCTCGATCCGCGCCGCCCTGGGTGACGGCAACGACTCGGCCGTCACCACGGACGAGGTGCTCGCCTCGGTCCTGCTCGACGGCGGCCGCGGGCAGGACTCGATCGACGGCGGCGGCGGCAACGACCGGCTCTACGACAGCGACGGCTGGCCGAGCGCGCCCACGCAGCCCTCGTTCAGCGGCGGCCCGGGCAACGACGTGATCGTCGCCCTCAACGGCGGCTACGACAACGTGGACTGCGGCCCGGGTGTGGACACCGTGCTGGCCGACGCGGCGAGCCAGGACGTCCTGACGGACTGCGAGGTCGTCCAGCGCCTCTGACCAGGTGCTCGGCATCCCCGTACGGCCGGGCGCATGACCACCCGGCACTTCCCCCTCGGACTCGTCGCGGGCCCGAGGGGGAAGCCACGTCCGGGCCTGCACCCGGCCCCACGTCCGGACCTGCTTCCGAGCCCACCTCCGGACCCACGTCCGGGCTCACTCCCGGGCCCGCACCCATCAATCAGCCCGGACCGGGCGCTCCCGGAGCCCCGGCCTCAGTCCTCGACGACCAGCGCGGGCGTGGCGCGGTGCAGCACCTCGCCGCGGAAGAACGCCGGGCTGCGCCGCTGCATCACGGCCATGATCACCAGGCCGAGGACCAGCAGGCCCACCCCGATGACGAAGACGCTGCCGACCCCGAACACCGAGCTGCCGCTGCCGTAGGACGGGTCCCACATGTCGTGGAGCGTCTTGCCGAAGACCGCGGCCAGCATCGTTCCGCCGAGCACCGGCGCAACGCCCTTGACCAGCGCGGCCCGTGCGGAGTGCCGCAGTTCACGGCGGAAGTACCAGGCGCAGGCGAAGGCCGTGATCGAGTAGTAGAAGCAGATCATGAGGCCCAGCGCGTAGACCGTGTCGATCAGCACGTTCTCGCTGAGGAAGGTCATCCCCGCGTAGAAGATCCCGGTGCCGGCGCCGGCGGCCACCGTCGCCCGGCCCGGGGACCGGAACCGCGGGTGGACCCGGGCGAAGGACTCCGGAAGCGCCCGGTAGGTGCTCATCGCCAGCACGGTCCGGGCCACGGGGATGAACGTCGTCTGCAGGCTGGCCGCGGCCGAGGCGAGGACGGCGACGAACAGCAGCACCCCGAGGCCGGTGCCCATGACCGGGTGGGCGAGGGCGGCGAAGACGTTGTCGGAGGTGTCCGGGTTGCCGAGGCCGGTGCCCCGCTCGCCGATCCCGGCGAACATCTGGGCCGCGACGGCCGTCAGCAGGTAGGAGCCGACGAGCACCGCCATGGCCAGCATCGCGGCCCGGCCCGGGACCTTGCCGTCCCCCGCGGTCTCCTCGTTGACGGTGAGACAGGCGTCCCAGCCCCAGAACATGAAGATCGAGAGCGACAGCCCGGCGGTGAAGGCCCCGAAGGACTGCACGGCGAACGGGTTCACCCAGCTCCAGGAGAAGCCCAGGGACGCGGCGACGTCCCCGGACCGGGCCTTGCCCACGGCCATCACCACGAACGCCGCGAGGACCGCGAGCTGCAGCCCGACCAGGGCGTACTGCACGCCCTTGGTGGCGGTCATCCCCCGGTAGCCGATCGCGGTGGCGGCCGCGATGAGCACCAGACAGGTGAGGACGTGCACCGGTTTGTTCCCGTCGAGCTCCGCCACCGCCGTACTGCCGGTGAGCTCGCCGAGCAGCAGATAGAAGAAGGACGTCGCCACGCCCGCCAGGTTGGAGAGCACGATGATCGTGGCGATCACCAGCCCCCAGCCGCACATCCAGCCGACCCGCGGCCCGAACGCCTTCACGGTCCAGGTGAACGAGGTGCCGCAGTCCGGTACGGCCTGGTTCAGCTCCCGGTAGGCGAAGGCCACCAGCAGCATCGGCAGGAAGCCGGCCAGGAAGACGGCGGGCATCTGCAGCCCGACCTCCCCGACCGTGGGACCGAGGGTGGAGGTCAGGCAGTAGACGGGCGCGACGGTGGAGATGCCGATGACGGCACTGGCCGTCAGCCCGACGGAGCCGCCGCCCAGGCCCTTGGTGCGGACGTCCGCGGAGTCCGGCCGGGGCGCACCGCCGTCCGGCCGCGGTGCACCGGCGCCGCTCGTAGCGGCGGCCGGTGCCGTGTCGCCGGCGTGCAGCCGGGTGTCTGCCTGAACCATGCAGAGGACGCTAAAGGCTGCTGTTTCCGCATCCGGGGGAGAAAGAGCGGATCCGCCGGACCTCTGTTTCGCAAGCGATTCGGGCCATCCAATCTAGCAATGAAATGCAAACAGGCCGCCGCGCCACACAACTGGAGGAGTTGACGCCGCACTTCCGGATACGGGAACCGCACCGCCGCCCGTTTCCTCCCGGTTCCGTTTTTTCCCACGGCGGCCCCGGTTTTCCCACGGCGGCCCCGGAGCCGCCGTCGCTCCACGCCCGCCCACGTCCCCGCCCCGCTCGGTCCGCCCGCTCGGTCCGCCCCGCTCGGTCCACGGTGTTCAGTCCGCGGTGTTCACCGTCCGGGTGTCCCGGCCGGAGCGCAGCACCGTCCCCGGCACGGCGCCGGTCACCTCGCCGCCCCGGACCGTCTCCACCCCGCCGACCCGGACGCTCACCACGCCGACCGCGCGGGAGTCCAGCCGCGGGCTGTTCCCGGGCAGGTCGTGCACCAGCCGGGCCGGGCCGGCGTCGATCCGCTCCGGATCGAGCAGGACCAGGTCCGCGTGGGCACCCTCGAAGATCCGGCCCCGGTCCCGCAGGCCGAACAGCCGCGCGGGCTCGTCGGTGAGCATCTGCACCGCCCGCTCCAGCCCGACCAGGCGCCGCCCGCGCAGACAGTCGCCGAGGAACCGGGTGGTGTACGGCGCGCCGCACATCCGGTCCAGATGGGCGCCCGCGTCCGAGCCGCCGAGCAGGACGTCCTCGTGCTTCCAGGCCTGCCGCCGCAGCTCCCAGCTGGCCGGGTCGTTGTCGGTCGGCATCGGCCACAGCACGGTGCGCAGTTCGTCGGCGGCGCAGATCTCGACCATGGCCTGGAGCGGGTCCTGGCCCCGTTCGGCGGCGATGTCGCCGACGACCCGGCCGGTGAGCTCCTCGTTGGCGGCGGAGTAGGTGTCCCCGATGACGTACCGGGCGAAGTCGGTGAGCCGCCGGAAGACCCCGGCCTCCTCGCTCTGCGCGCCGCGCAGCAGCCGGGCCCGGACCTCCGCGTCGCGCAGGGCGGCGATCCGCTCCGGGACGGGACGGCTGAGGGTCTCGCCCCAGCCGCCGGGGAGGAGGTTGAGGGCACAGAAGGTGCCGAGCGACATGTTCATCGGGGTGAGGATCGGCATGGTCAGCGCCACGATCCGGCCGCCCGCCGCCCGCGCCCGCTCGGAGGCCAGCAACTGGCGGGGGACGCGGTCCGGCACGGCCGCGTCGATGGTGAGCACGTTCCAGTTCAGCGGGCGTCCGGCCGCGGCCGTCATCGCCACGAAGAGGTCGATCTCCTCGTCGCTGAACCGGTCGAGGCAGCCGCCGACGATGGCCTCCAGCTGGGTGCCCTCGTGTTCGGCCACGGCGCGGGAGAGGGCCAGCAGCTCCTCCGGCCGGGCGTGCCGCGAGGCCACCGGTTCGCCGTCGCCGTCGGAGTGGGTGGCGGACTGGGTGGTGGACAGCCCCCAGGCCCCGGCGTCCATGGCGTCGTGGAACAGCCGCAGCATCCGGTCCAGCTGCTCCGGGGTGGGCTGTCCGCCGATGGCGTCCGGGCCCATCACATGCCGGCGCAGCGCGCAGTGCCCCACCATGAAGCCGGCGTTGACCGCGATCCGCCCCTCCAGGGCGTCCAGGTAGTCGCCGAAGGACGACCAGTTCCAGGGCGCCCCCTCCTCCAGCGCGACCAGGGACATCCCCTCGACCTTGCTCATCATCCGGCGGGTGTAGTCGGCGTCCCCGGGCCGCTCGGGGTTGAGCGGCGCGAGCGTGAAACCGCAGTTGCCGCCGACGACGGTGGTCACGCCGTGGTGCATGGACGGGGTGGCATACGGGTCCCAGAACAGCTGCGCGTCGTAGTGGGTGTGCGGGTCGACGAAGCCGGGGGTGAGCACCAGCCCGGTCGCGTCCTCGGTGCCGCGCGCCTCCTCCGTGACGGTCCCGGGCGCGGCGACGACCGCGATCCGGCCCTGCCGGAGGCCGACATCGGCGACGTACCCGGGTGTGCCCGTGCCGTCCACGACGGTCGCGCCCCGGATGAGGTGGTCGAGCATGGCGGGATTCCCTTCTCGGCTGGTCGTCGTTCCGGTCCTGGAAGATGCCGTCGGGCTCCGCCGCGGCCGTCGGGGCCGTCGGGCCGTCGGGGCCGTCGGCGGCGCGCACGTCCCGGATCGTGGCCGCCTGCCGGTACCGGCCCCGGCCGGGGGCCCGCGCGGCGGACCGCCGCCGCGGAAACCGTCCGGCCGGGGCCGCCACCGGGACGGCGGACCGGGATTCCGCCGTCCCGTCCGGGACGTCCCCTGCCGGACAGGGGGCGTCCCGGGTTCCGGGGAGGAGCACGCCGGGTGGCGGCCCGGCCACCGCGCTTCCCCGGGCTCGGCCCGGGGCGCCGGTTCGGCTCGGTGCGCGGGCTCGGCCCGGGGCGCCGGTTCGGCCCGAAGCTCAGGCTCGGCCCGAAGCTCCGGCTCGGCGCTCCGGCCCACTCCGGCAAACACCGGACCGGCTCGGCGCACCGGCCGCTCCGGGACACCGGCTCGGACCGGGGACACCGGCCCAGCTCCGAGGCACCGGCTCGGACCGGGGAACCGGCCCGACTCCGATGCACCGGGCCGCGGCACCGGCACCGGCACCGGAGCACCCGGCTCCCGCGCGCTCAGCCGCTCAGCCGCTCGCGGCGGCCCGGCGGAAGCGCGTGGTGCGGTGCACCGGATCGGTGTCGATCTTCGGGATCACATGCTCACCGATCAGCTTGATCGTGTTCATCGTGTCCTCGTACGGGATCCCGATCGGCAGGCCGAAGGAGAGCTGGTCGGCGCCCGCCTGCTCCCACCGTTTGCACTGCCGGAGCACCTCGTCCGGGTCGCCGCAGATCATCAGCTCCTCGCTGATGAGCAGTTCGACGATCTCCTCGGTGTACTCGGGCAGCAGCTCCGGCCACTCGGGTATGCCTTCGGGCCGGGGGAAGGTGTCGTGGTAGCGGAAGAGCAGCGACTGGAGGTAGTTCAGGCCGCCGTCGACCGCGATCCGGCGGGCCTTCTCGGAGGTCTCCGCGCAGATCGCGGTGGAGGTCACCATCACGTTGTCGTTGACGAAGCCGCCGACCGGCTCGGCCTGTTCGATCGCGGTCTTGTAGGAGTCGACGACCCACTCCATGTCGGCGACCTTCTGCACGCTGAAGCCGAGGACCCCCAGGCCCTTGCGGGCGGCCATGGCGTAGGAGGAGGGGGAGCCGGCGGCGTACCACATGGCGGGGTGTGACGCCCCGTACGGCTTGGGCAGGACTTTCCGCGGCGGCAGCGACCAGTGCTTGCCCCGGAAGCCCGGGTATTCGTCCTGGAGCCACATCCTGGGGAACTCGGCGATGGTCTCTTCCCAGATCTCCTTGGTGTGGTTCATGTCGGTCACACCCGGCAGGAATCCCAGGATCTCGTGGCTGCCCGCGCCGCGCCCCGATCCGAACTCGAACCGTCCGCCCGAGAGGTGGTCGAGCATCGCGACCTTCTCGGCGACCTTGACCGGGTGGTTGACCTGCGGCAGCGGGTTGAAGATCCCGGAGCCGAGGTGGATGCGCTCGGTCGCGTGGGCCAGGTAGCCGAGGAAGACGTCGTTGGCCGAGAGATGCGAGTACTCCTCCAGGAAGTGGTGCTCCGAGGCCCAGGCGTACTTGAAGCCCGAGCGGTCGGCCTGGATGACGTACTCGGTCTCCTCGATCAGCGCGTGGTGCTCGGCCTCGGGGTCGGTCCGCGTCCGCGCTGCGGGCACATACCCCTGCACAAAGAGTCCGAATTCCAAGGAGGTTCACCGCCCCTCTGTTTCTGACACTCCGTCAGATCATGGCTCGACTCTCGCACCGCGGCCCCGGACCGTCAAGAGACGACGATGCGTCACATAGGCCGGGGCCGAGGCGGGGCGACGAGGCGCCGGCAGGGCTCCGCAGGGCGTACGGGACGGGCCTGCGGGGCCCTGACAGGCACTGCCGGACCGGGCGGAGCCGGTCAGCGGCGCGCGGTGGAGCGCTCGGGCGGCGCGATGCGCACCCGCTGCTCTACGGGCGCGCTCTCCAGGTCGTCGAGCTGCGCGACGATCGTGCTGCGCAGGTCGTCGTAGCCCTCGAAGCAGTGGTCCTGGAACAGGGTGTGCCCGGTCCACATGAGGTTGGCGCAGACCCGGGCCGGCACCCGGCCGGTCCGGGCCCCCATCCCGACCAGGGCCACCGACGTGATGCTGCCCGGTGCCTCCCGGTTCTGCTGGTGGATCGCCTGGAACGCGGCGGCGCACGCCAGGGCCACGTTCAGGGTCTCGCTCACGTTCTGCGCGGACGACTCCATGGTCGGCGTCGAGATGAGGAACTTCGGGCTGACCGCCCCGGACGGAACGCACACCGCGCTGCCCACCGGGAGGCTCCCGGCGAACCGGTCGCGGATCGCCCGCTGCACGCGCAGCTGTATGCCCGCCCCGAGATGCCGCTTGATGGCCGCGTCGACCCCGCCGTCCATCCGGCCGCGGGAGTTGGTCGGGCTGACCCAGGCGTCGACGTTCTGACGGAGGATCGAGCCCTTGCGGATCTCGATTCCGGGGGTGTCGGCGAACGCCGCCCGCCACGCCTCCACCACGTCGGCGTTGAGGTCGGCCAGGACCACCTTGAGCGGCGACTGCGGGCGGTTCACGGTCATCGTGCACTCCGATCGGGATACGGCTCTTCCGTCACTCAGGAAGCTATCCCGCCCCACTGACAACGCCCCTATGGACGCCGGTCCGTGATGCACCGTCATCGTTGCGGCGGGAGTGACCCGTGTTAGCCTGCCGCCAGTTTTCCGCGGAGCAACCCCCTGAAATGGGACGCAGCCCACGATTGTCGGCCGACTCCGGCACGCATGCCCTTCCAGAGCCCTTTCCGTCACCTTCAGGGTTTTCGCCTGGAAAACGACCATCTCGCCAACCGCGCTTTTCAGCGGCGCGGTTCGACCATGCGGAGCCCCTTTCACCATGAGCGATGCCACCACCCCGGCCGAGCCCGACCCGAATGACCCGCTGGCCCTCGCCGAACTCTTCACCGGCGGCGGTGAACCGTGGCTTCCGCTGCTGAAGCCGGTCATCGAGGCACAGCCGGGCGCGGCCGGATTCATCGGCTCCGGCCGGGCCCCGGAGGTCGTTCCGGCCCGGGAACTGACCTTCCAGGCGCTCAAGCCCCATCCGCCGCACAAGTGGAAGGTCGTCGTCTTCGGCCAGAATCCTTACCCGCGGCCGGAGAGCGCGACCGGCATCGCCATGTTCGACAACACCTTTCACGACTGGACGGACAGCCAGTTCGGCAGGGTCGTCAGCATTCGCTGCATCATCAAAGCGGCGGCGATGTGGAAGCACGGAATTCCCAAGAAGACCCCGATCGCCGATATCCGTTCGCTGCTGAAGAAGCAGGAGACCGTCCAGCCGCCGGAATGGTTCCAGGCCATGCTGACGCAGGGCGTGCTGCTGCTGAACGCGGCGCTGACCGCGAGTACCACCGAGGCGCGGGGAAGCGACCGGCACACCGCATTCTGGCGTCCGGTGACCGAGCGGATCGTCGAGGAAATCCTCAAGGCGAAGCAGAATGCGGACGAGGAGGACCGCGGCGTCGTCTTCGCGTGGTGGGGAGCGCATGCCCGCAATCTGAAAAAGGTGGTCCTCCGGCTCCAGGAGAAGTACCCCGACGTCGATGTCCGGCACATCGACCACCCGAATCCCGCGGCCCAGGGCGACATATTCTGCGACGGCGACCACTTCGGGACGGTGAACGAAGCCCTCGCGTCGCTGGGCACCGACCAGGTCGACTGGCTGCCGAGCAAGGGGTGGAACGAGAGCGCGGCGGAGGACGGCGGCGCGGATGACGGGACCGCCGAGCGCATGGGCGCGTTCATCACGTCCACCATGGAGCTGCACCAGCTCTATCTGGAACGGCTCGCGAGCGTCAAGGACGAGGGCCTCGCCCTCCCCGCGATCACCGGCGTGTTCGACACCCCGCTCATGGATTTCCGGAGCGCCGTCGCCCCGGTCGTCGCCCTGCTGCCGAGTCTCGACCGGCATGTCAGGCAGTCCTACGAATTCGGCAAGCGGAGGGCGGACGAAGCCGCCGGGGGGCTGTCCGCCGACGCGATTGCCGCGCTCTATCTCTACACCTGTCCGTCCGCCTTCTACCGGCAGATCAACGCCGTCCTGCGCGCCCCGGACCGGGCCCGCGCCCTTCCGTATCTCCCGTATCTGCGGCTGCTGTTCTCCGCGGTGGGAGAGCTTCCGGTCCGCACGGAGCCGTTGTGGCGCGGAGTCTCGCTGGACCTGCGGTCGCAGTACCCGGTGGGGCGGACGGTGACTTGGTGGGGCGTCTCCTCCTGCACGCCCGAGCTCGGCGTGGCACGGTCGTTCCTCGGCAGCCGCGGCAAGCGGACACTCTTCGAGGTGACCCCCGCCCGGGCAGTGGGCATCCGCAATTTCTCCGCGTTCACCCACGAAGAGGAATTCATCCTCTCGCCGGGCACCCAGCTCAAGGTCACACACGTCAAGTCCGAGCGCGGCGGCCTGTGCACGGTACGGCTGACCGAACTGGAGGAACAGCCGCTGGTGTCCTGAGCGGGTTCCGGCGCGACGGACCGCGGGCCGGCTGACGGCGGGCAGGGGCCCGCGCCGCACGGACACAGCGCCGGGGCTCCCGGTGCACCGGCGTCCGCAGCACGCTTCCGGCGCTGCGGACGCCGGGCCGCCGGCCCCGCTGCGAGCCGACAGGGCCCAGGAGCCGACGGCACGCGTTCACAGCACGGAGACCCCCGACAGCCAGCCGCCGTCGATGACGAAGGGCTGGCCGGTGACATAGGAGGAGTCCTCGCAGGAGAGGAAGAGCGCCAGCCGGGCGACCTCCTCGGGGCGCCCGATCCGGCCCAGCGGCACGGCCTTGGCGCAGTAGTCGTACATGGCCTTGCTGTCGTCCGTCGTCCTGCTATCGTCCCTCGCCCTGCTGTCGTCCCTCGCCCTGCTGTCGTCCGTCGCGCCGCTGTCCTCGCCGGACGTCCCGCTCCCGCCCTCCGGCCCGTATCCCTGCGCGGCGGCCTTCCCGGGGTTGACCATCGGGGTGTCGACGGCCCCCGGGCACATCGCGTTCACCCGGATCCCCTTCCCCGCCAGCTCCAGCGCCGCGACCCGGGTCATCCCGAGGACCGCCGCCTTCGTCGCGGCGTAGGCGGTGAGGAAGGCCATGCCGGTCAGCGCGGTGTACGAGGCGGTGTTGACGATGGTTCCGCCGCCCGTCGCCTCCAGCTCCGGGATCACCGCCTTCATCCCGAGGAACACCCCGGTCTGGTTCACCCGGACCACCTCCTCGTACTCCTCCAGCGGGGTGTTCACCAGCTCGTTGAACCGCAGGATCCCGGCGTTGTTGACCAGCCCGTCGAGCCTCCCGAACTGCGACCGGGCGACGGCCACCGCGGCGCTCCAGTCGTCCTCCCGGCCGACGTCGAGGTGCACGTACCGGGCGCGGTACCCCAGCTCCTGGGCCAGGTCCTTACCGCGGTCGTCGAGGACGTCGCCGAGGATCACCCCCGCCCCCTCCGCGGCGAACAGCCGTGCCTCCTGCTCGCCCTGTCCGCGCGCCGCACCGGTGATGATGACGACGCGCCCGTCCAGCTTGCCCATGCCTGCCTCCCCGGCCGTGGTCGACCCTTCTCCGGCCGCCGGCCCGCTCCCGAGCGGCCGGCGGTGGTCCGTCAGTTCCGAGTGCTGAGTGCTGGGTGCAGAGTCCTCAGTGCTGGGTGCTCGCGCTCGGCCCTCAGCCGTCGAGATGCGGCCCGACCCCGGTGGCGAACGCCTCCATCTGCTCGATCAGTTCGCTCCGGCTCCGGCTCCGGAAGCGGACCTGGAGCTGCCGCACCCCCATGGCCGGATAGGCGCGCAGCGACTCCGCGATCCGGTCGGGCTTGCCGCACAGCGTCCGCCGGCCGACGTCCCAGCCCGGTTCGCCGATGTACAGCGGCTCGGCGATGGCCCCGATGACGATCGGCGCGCGCACCCCGGCCCGCTCCCGCAGTTCCCGGATCCGGGCGATCTGTTCGGGCAGCCGGTCGCGCGGGTCGCCCTGCGGCAGCCAGCCGTCACCGCGGACCGCGGCCCGGCGGACCGCCGCGGGCGACGAACCGCCCACCCAGACCGGCGGCCCGGCGGGCTGCGCGGGCCGGGGCGCCTGCCCCAGCCCGCTGAACGCGAAGTGCTCACCTGCGAACTCCGGGAATTCCTCCGGCCCGAGCGCGGCCCGCAGCGCGTCGATCGCCTCGTCCAGCACCCGCCCGCGCCCGTCGAACTCCGCCCCGAGCGCCTCGAACTCCTCCCGCACATGCCCGGCGCCGACCCCCAGCAGCAGCCGCCCGCCGGAGAGCCGGTCGAGCGTGGCGTACTGCTTGGCGGTGGCCAGCGGGTGCCGCAGCCCGACGATCGCCACATGGCTCAGCAGCCGCACCCGCTCGGTGACACCGGCCAGGAAGGAGAGCGTGGCCACCGGGTCGTACCAGGTCGTCCCCATGGCGGCGGCCAGCCGCCGGGGGATGGCCACATGGTCGCAGCAGCCGATGTAGTCGAAGCCGAGCCGGTCGGCGGCCCGGGCGACGGCGGCGAGGTCCGCGGGCCCGCCGCCGGCCTCCCACGGCTCGGCGAACAGGGTGCTGAGCGACTGGACGGGAAGCTGCATCCCGTACCCGAGGCGCTCCGCGGGCGCAGTGCGATGGGGCGCGGTGCGATGGGGCGCAGTCCGATCCATACGACCTCCTCGGCCTTGACCTTGACCTTGGCCTCGGCCGCCCGCCGGGCGCACGGCAGCCCCCGGCACGCAGGCCATGGTTGTGTTCCGACGTCACCTCGGGCAAGACCGCCGACAGCGGGCTACCGGCCCGGCCAGAGGCCGTCCGCGGTCAGCCCCAGCAGGTCGATGGCGTTGCCGCGGACGATCCGCTCGACGACCTCGGGCGCCAGATGCCCCATCTGTTCCTCGCCGACCTCCCGGGACTTCGGCCAGGTGGAGTCCGAGTGCGGGTAGTCCGTCTCGTACAGGACGTTGCCCACCCCGATCGCGTCGAGGTTCCGCAGGCCGAACGCGTCGTCGAAGAAGCAGCCGTACACATGCTCGGCGAACAGCTCGGACGGCGGACGCAGCACCTTGTCGGCCACCCCGCCCCAGCCGCGGTTCTCCTCCCACACCACGTCGGCGCGCTCCAGGATGTAGGGGATCCAGCCGATCTGGCCCTCCGCGTACATGATCCGCAGGTTCGGGAACCGGTCGAACACCCCGGACATCAGCCAGTCGGTCATCGAGAAGCAGCAGTTGGCGAAGGTGATGGTGGAGCCGACCGCCGCCGGGGCGTCGGCCGAGGTCGACGGCATCCGGGAGGAGGACCCGATGTGCATGGCGATCACCGTGCCGGTCTCGTCGCAGGCCCGCAGGAACGGGTCCCAGGCGTCGGTGTGGACGGACGGCAGCCCCAGGTGCGGCGGGATCTCGCTGAAGCACACGGCGCGGACGCCCCGGGCGGCGTTCCGGCGCACCTCGGCCGCCGCCAGCTCCGCGTCCCACAGCGGCACGATGATCAGCGGGATGAGCCGGCCCTGTGCCTCGGGGCCGCACCACTCCTCCACCATCCAGTCGTTGTAGGCGCGGACGCCGAGCAGGCCCAGCTCGCGGTCCTTCGCCTCGGTGAAGGTCTGCCCGCAGAAGCGGGGGAAGGTGGGGAAGCAGAGGGCGGACTGCACATGGTTGACGTCCATGTCCGCCAGCCGCTCCGGGACGCTGAAGGATCCGGGGCGCATCTGCTCGTAGGTGATTCCTTCGAGTCTCACCTCGTCGCGGGAGCAGCCGACGGCCGTGTCCAGACGCGTCAGCGGCCTGCGGAGGTCCTCGTACAGCCACCAGTCCGCGAGCGGTCCGTCGTCCCCGGGGGCGCCCATCACCGGCGCGAACCGCCCGCCGACGAAGGTCATTTCCTTCAGCGGCGCACGGACGACACGCGGTCCGACGTCGTGATACTTCGACGGGAGCCGGTCCCGCCAGACATGCGCCGGCTCCACCGTGTGGTCGTCCACCGAGATTATCTTCGGGAAGCTCTCCATGGCTGCCACGGTAGCGCTGAACTGACGAACCGTCAGCTATCCGATGCCACTCCGAACCCCCGGACGGTGTACGGGCCTTGTGCAGACCCGCCGTCCCTACTGACGCAGCCGTCATGAACAAGGCAAACTGGCTGGGGGCACCTCCCGGACGGGTCCGGGGGAGCGACAGGACTCCGAAATCATCTGGGGGCATCGATGGGCCAGGAACCGGCGCCCGGGCCACGCCTGCGTTTCGCCGTACTCGGTCCCGTACGGGCCTGGCGCGGCGAGCAGCCGCTCCCGACCGGTTCACCGCAGCAGCGCGCCCTGCTGGCCGCGCTGCTGCTCCGCGGCGGGCGTACCGCCACCGCGTCCGAGCTGGTGGACGCGCTGTGGGGCGAGGAACCGCCGCACGCCGCCCTGGCCGCACTGCGGACGTACGCCTCCCGGGTCCGGAAGGCCTTCGGCCCGGACTCGGACGCGCTGGTCAGCGAGTCCGGCGGGTACGCCATACGGGTCGAGGAGGGCGGGCTCGACATCGCGCTCGCCGAGAGCTACGTGACGGACGCCGAGAAGGCCCGCGGCCGCGGCGACCGCGGCCGGGCGCGCGAGCTCATCAACGCCGCGCTGGACCTGTGGGACGGGGAGCCGCTGGCCGGCCTGCCCGGCCCGTTCGTCGAGGCGCAGCGCACCCGGCTGGAGGAGTGGCAGCTCCAGCTCCTGGAGACCCGGCTGGACCTGGACCTGGAGGTCGGCTGCCACGCCGAGGCCGTCTCGGAGCTCACCGCCCTCACCGCCGCTTACCCGCTGCGCGAACGGCTGCGGGCGCTGCTCATGCTGGCGCTGTACCGCAGCGGGCGGCAGGCGGAGGCCCTCGCGGTCTACGCGGACACCCGGCGGCTCCTCGCCGACGAGCTGGGCGTCGACCCGTGCACCGAGCTGAACGAGCTGCACCAGGGCATCCTGGAGGCCGACATCGGCCTCGCGGCACCGGACGGCGGGCACAGCGAGAACGCCCCGGTCGTCGTGCGGCCGGCTCAGCTCCCCGCCAGCGTCCCGGACTTCACCGGGCGGGACGCCTTCGTCGGGGAGCTGAGCGACCAGCTGGACACCACGGAGGGCCGGGTCATGGCCGTCTCCGCGGTGGCCGGGATCGGCGGCGTCGGGAAGACCACCCTCGCCGTCCACGTCGCCCATGTGGCCCGGGACCGCTTCCCGGACGGACAGCTGTACGTCGACCTCCAGGGCGCGGGCGCCCGGGCCGCGGAGCCGGAGGCCGTCCTGGGCGCGTTCCTGCGGGCACTGGGCACCCCGGACTCCGCCATCCCGGACTCCGTCGAGGAGCGGGCCGCGCTCTACCGCTCCACGCTGGACGGCCGGCGGGTCATGGTGCTGCTCGACAACGCGCGCGACGCGGCGCAGGTGCGCCCGCTGCTGCCGGGCACGGACGGCTGCGCGGCGCTGATCACCAGCCGGGTCCGGATGGTCGACCTGGCCGGCGCGCACCTGGTCGACCTCGATGTGATGAATCCCGAGGAGGCCCTCCAGCTCTTCACCAAGATCGTGGGAGCCGAGCGGGTCGGCAGCGAGCGGGAGGCGGCCCTCGACGTCGTCGCGGCCTGCGGCTTCCTGCCGCTCGCCATCCGGATCGCCGCCTCCCGGCTGGCGGCGCGGCGGACCTGGACGGTGTCGGCGCTCGCGGCCAAGCTCGCCGACGAGCGGCGGCGGCTGGACGAACTCCAGGCGGGCGACCTCGCGGTGAAGGCCACCTTCGAACTGGGCTACGGCCAGCTGGAACCGCAACAGGCCCGGGCCTTCCGGCTGCTGGGCCTGGCCGAGGGGCCGGACATCTCGCTGGCCGCGGCGGCCGCGGTGCTGGACCTCGACCCGTACGACGCGGAGGAGCTGCTGGAGTCCCTGGTGGACACCTCGCTGCTGGAGTCCGCGGCGCCGGGCCGCTACCGCTACCACGACCTGGTGCGCCTCTACGCGCGTTCCTGCGCCGAGCGGGACGAGCAGCCCCCGGCGGAGCGGCACGCGGCGATGTCCCGGCTGCTGGACTTCTACCTGGCGACCGCGGCGGGCATCTACGCCCTGGAGCGCCCCGGCGACCACGTCGTGAACCACCTGGCCTACACCCCCGGCGACGGGCTGGCCTTCGAGGACCGGACGCAGGCGCTCGACTGGCTGTTCAGCGAGGCGGCCTGTGTGCTGGCCGCCGCCCGCCAGTCGGCCACCGGCGACACCCTGAGACGGGCCGCCGATCTGCTGCTGGCCACCCAGGACCTCTCCGAGTCGGGTGCGGTCGCCCGGCAGTACGAGCAGTCGGCGCGGGCCGTCATCGCCGCCGCGAGCGAGCAGGGCGACGCGCAGGCCGAGGCCCGCGCGCGGACGGTGCTCGCCCACGGGCACAGCCTGGCGGGCCGGTTCCAGGAGGCCGGGGCGGAGTCCGGGCGCGCCCTGGAGCTCGGCCGGGCCGCCCAGGACCCGATCCCCTGCTGCACCGCGCCGAACGACCTGGGCATCATCGCCATCTACGAGAACCGGCACCGGGACGCCCAGACCCACCTCAACGAGGCGCTGGCCGCCTTCCGGGCCGACCGCAACCGGCCCGGTGAGGCGAGCGCGCTGAGCAACCTCTCGCGCGTTCAGCTCAACATGGGCAACCCGACGCACGCGGTGGAGCTCGCCGAACAGGCGCTGGCCATCTACCGGGGCCTCGGCGGCACGCTGCGGATGGCCAACGGCCTGTACGCCCTGGGGCTGGCCCTCACCGCGCTGGGCCAGCACGACGCGGCGCTGGAGCAGCTCGGTGACGCACTGGCCGTGTTCCGGGAGAACCGGCAGCGGTTCTGGGTCGGCATGACGCTCTACCGGATCGCCGAGACCCATCTCGCCGACGACCGCCCGGCGCAGGCCGCGGCCCATGCGGAACAGGCCCTGGCGCAGCTGCACGGCATCGGTGGCGACTGGCGGCGCGGCAACATCCTGACGCTGCTCGGCCGGGCGCTGGAGTGCCTCGGCCAGTCGGACCGGGCCCGGGCGTGCTGGCGCGAGGCGCTGGGCCTCTTCGAGGGTGCGGGGATGGCCGAATCGGAGGACGTCCGGGCGCTGCTGGCGCCCGCCACCGCGGCCTGATCGCCATCCGGACGGGCGCGTTCATCGATCGTTTATCGCGGCACGCCACTCTTGAGTACATCGACTCGCCGCAACGGGGGGCAGGCGGGTCGGGGGATGCCTCACCGTCAGGTGACAGGTTCACCGTCAGGTGACAGGCCCTGAGATGCCCGGCCGGCGACCCACGGGGGAGTCGCCGGACGGGCACCGCAGAATGGGTCCCCCTTGCGACCCAACGGAGTTGAGAACGATGAGCACGACCGCGAAGACCACGCCCGCGCCCGGTGTCGACCCCAGCAAGGTCGAGGCCGACGGCGACGCCGACGTCACCACCGAGGACCACCACGCCTCGGGCGGGGACGTCCGGACCGCGGACCATCACGCGTCGGGCGGCGGCATGAAGCCGAAGGACCACCACGCGTCCGGGGGCGACATCAAGCCGAAGGACCACCATGCGTCCGGCGGGGGTGTCCGGACCATGGATCACCACGCGTCCGGCGGGGGCAAGTAGCCGCCGGACTCCCGCGCCGCCGCCGGTGAGGCGGAGGCGCGGGCGGGGTCCTGGGTCCTCATGACGGGGGAGGCCGCGACGGCACGGAGGGGGAGCCGTCGCGGCCGGCCGCATGCCGGAAGGGTTGGATCACGCCACCCTTGGGTCATTTCGGGCCAATGGTGCAAACGTTTGCAATTCCATCGCTAGGTTCTCCCAGTGAACGACGTTCCGCGCCACACAGAGGAGTTGACATGACCCGCACCAAGCAGATTCTCGTCACGCTCGCAATCGCCGCGGCGACGGCGGGAATCGGAGCGGCCCCGGCTATGGCCGGGGACCACCACACGCCGATCAGCGCCGGTACCGAGGACCACCACACGCCGATCAGCGCCGGTACCGAGGACCACCACACGCCGATCAGCGCGGGCACCGAGGACCACCACGCGGGCGTCGCCCCGGTGGAGGACGCCGCCGTCCAGGGGCTCCCCGGGGACCACCACAGCAGCTGAATCAGCCACAGCACAGCGGCGTGCCCGTCCGGCACGCCCGACGGGGGCCGAGCGCGTCACGCACGGCCCCCGTTGCCATGCCGGGGGCTGCCGTGCCGGGAACGACCGCGTCAGGAATGGCCGTTCCGGGAGTTGCCGTGCCGGGAATCGCCGTACGCGGGAGCCGCCCCGCCGGAGCGGCCGGAGGAACGCCCGCCGGAGGCCGGCGCCTTCACCCGGACCGCAGCTCGGTCTTCAGCACCTTCCCGCTCGCGTTCCGCGGCAGCTCCGCCCGGAACTCCACGGCCCGCGGCACCTTGTAGTTCGCCATCTCCCGCCGCGACCAGGCGATCAGATCGTCCGCGGTGAGCGTCGCGCCCGGCCTGCGCACCACATACGCCTTGCCCACCTCGCCCAGCCGCGCGTCCGGCATCCCGACGACCGCGGCCTCCCTCACATCCGGGTGCCGGACGAGGAGTTGCTCGATCTCCGCCGGATACGCGTTGAAGCCGCCGACGATGAACATGTCCTTGATCCGGTCGGTGATCCGGAGGTTGCCGTCCGCGTCCAGCACCCCGACGTCGCCGGTCCGCAGCCAGCCGTCCGGGGTGATCGCCTTCCTGGTCTCCTGCGGGTCCTCGAAGTAGCCGGACATCACATGGTGACCGCGGACCAGGACCTCCCCCGGCAGGCCCGGCGCCAGCTCCGCGCCGTCCGGGCCGACGACCCGGACCTCGGTGTCCGGGATGGCCCGGCCCGAGGTGGACGCCACGACCCCGGCCGGGTCGCCGCGGCGGCACATGGTCACGGTGCCGGAGGCCTCGCTGAGCCCGTAGGCGGTCAGGACCGTGGCGACGCCCAGTTCGCCGCGGAGCCGCTCCACCAGGTCCAGCGGGACGACCGCCGCCCCCGTCACCACCAGCCGCAGCGCGCCGAGATCGTGCCGGGAGCGCGCGGGGTGGTCCAGCAGCGCCTGGTGCAGCGTGGGCGGGCCGGGCAGCACGGTGATGCGTTCGGCCGCCAGGTTGGCGAGCGCGGTGTCCACGTTGAAGACCGGCTGCGGGACCATCGTCGCCCCGCGCAGCAGACAGGCGATGATCCCGGCCTTGTAGCCGAAGGTGTGGAAGAACGGGTTCACGATCAGATAGCGGTCCCCCTCCACCAGCCCCGCCAGTTCGCTCCAGACCTCGTAGACCCGGAGGGTCTGGGCGTGGGTGATGACCACGCCCTTCGGCCGGCCGGTCGTGCCCGAGGTGAAGGTGATGTCCGAGGGGTCGCCGGGGCGGACCGCGTCCGCCCGCTCCCGCACCGCGCTGCCGGGCACCGCGGCGCCGTCGGCCAGGAACTCCCGCCAGGTGCGGAAGTCCGCCGGTGCGTCCTCGGCCAGCACGACCACCTCGCGCAGCCGGGGCAGCCCCGGGAGCGGCCCCTCCCCCGGCCCCTGCCCGGCGGCACGCCGCAGCGACGCGACGTAGGAGGTGCCCAGGAAGGTCCCGGTGACGAAGAGCAGCTTCGCCCGCGTCCGCTCCAGCACATACGCCGCCTCCGCGCCCTTGAAGCGGGTGTTGACCGGGACGAGGACACCCCCCGCGGTCACCGCGCCGAGCGCGGCGACGATCCACTCCAGGGTGTTCGGCGCCCAGACCGCGACCCGGTCACCGGGCTCCACTCCCCGGGCGATGCAGGCGGCGGCCGCCCGCTCGACCCGCTCGCCCAGCTCCCCGTAGGTGATCCGGGTGCGCCCGTCGACCACCGCCTCCCGGTCCCGGTGGCGCTCGGCGGCCCGGCGGACCAGCCCCGGAATGGCCGCGCGGTCCGCCGGAGGTCCGGGGGTCGCACCCCGGAGAGCCGCTGTACCGCGCATCGCCCGCCTCCCGTTCCGGCCCGCACCGCTGCCGTCCGCACCGCCGCTGTCCGCACTGCCGCCGTCCGTACCGCTGCCGTCCATACCGTCGCCGTCCGCATTGCTGACTGACCGTCAGATTAACGGTAGCCTTCCCGGCTGTCAGCAGTGACGGCCGACCACGGAGGTGGCGATGGGGACGGCTCTCAAGGACGCCGCGGCGATCGTCGGCATAGGCCGGACCGCCTTTGCCAAGCACCTGCCCGAGCCCGAGAAGACCCTCGCCTGCCGGGCGGTGCTGGCGGCGCTCGACGACGCCGGCATCGCGCCGTCGGAGGTCGACGCGCTCGCCTCGTACACCATGGAGGAGACCGACGAGGTCGAGCTCGCCAAGGCCATCGGCGCCGGGGACGTCACCTTCTTCTCCCGGGTCGGCTTCGGCGGCGGCGGCGCCTGCGCCACCGTCGGGCACCTCGCCGCCGCGATCGCGGCCGGACAGGCGACCGTCGGCGTGGCCTGGCGGTCGCGCAAGCGCGGCTCCGGCCCCCGGCCCTGGCGGAACACCGCCGTCCAGCTCCCCACACCCGGCCAGTGGACCCGGCCGTTCGGCCTGCTCCGCCCCGCCGACGAGATCGGGATGCTGGCCCGCCGCTACATGCACGAGTACGGCGCCACCCGCGACCACTTCTTCAATGTGGCGCTGGCCTGCCGCAACCGCGCCAACCAGAACCCCGCCGCGATGATGTACGACCGGCCGCTGACCCGCGAGATGTACATGACCGCGCGCTGGATCAGCGAACCGCTCTGCCTCTACGACAACTGCCTGGAGACCGACGGCGCCCTGGCCTGCGTGGTGGTCTCCGCCGAGCGGGCCCGCGACTGCCGCCGGCGCCCCGTCCGCATCCACGCCGCCGCCCAGGGGCTGCCCGCCCAGCACCACGGGATGGTCAACTACTGGAACGACGACCCGCTCACCGGCCCCGCCTGGACCGCCGCCCGACACCTGTGGAAGTCCGCCGACTTCGGGCCGCAGGACGTCGATGTGGCCCAGATCTACGACGCGTTCACCCCGCTCATCCCGCTCTCCCTGGAGGGCTACGGCTTCTGCGGCCGGGGCGAGGGCGCGGCCTTCACCGAGGGCGGGGCGCTGGAGACCGGCGGGCGGCTGCCGGTCAACACCAGCGGCGGCGGGCTCTCCGAGGCCTACGTCCACGGCTTCAACCTGATCACCGAAGGCGTGCGCCAGCTGCGCGGGACCTCCACCGCCCAGGTGCCCGGCGCCGCCACCTGCCTGGTCACCGCGGGCGAGGGCGTTCCCACGTCCGCCCTGCTCCTGAGGAGCTGATACCGGATGCCGGAAACCGCCGACGGACTGCTGACCCCCGTCGCCGACGACGACGGCGCGCCCTTCTGGGAGTACGCCGCCCGGGGGGAACTGCGCGTCCAGGCCTGCGCCGACTGCGGCCGGCTGCGCTTCCCGCCGCGGCCCTGCTGCCCGCACTGCCACTCCTTCGGCCAGGAGTGGCTGCGGATGAGCGGCCGCGGCCGGATCTGGTCGTACGTCGTCGCGCACCCGCCGCTGCTGCCCGCCTACGCCGCCCAGGCCCCGTACAACGCGATCGTCGTGGAGCTGGCCGAGGACCCGCTGATCCGGCTGGTCGGCAATCTGGTCACCGCCCCGGACGCTCCGCTGAACTCCGCCGCCCCCGGTGCGCTGCGGATCGGGGCTCCCGTCCGGGCGGTGTTCACCCGGCCGCCGGGCAGCACCGTCACGGTGCCCCGCTGGATCCCGGACCGGTCATGACGGTCCGCACCGAGATCCGGGACGGCGTCGCGGTCGTCACCCTCGACCGGCCCGAGCGCCACCATGCGATCGACCTCCCCACCGCCGCCGAACTGCGCCGCGTCTGGCAGTCGTTCCGCCGGGACGACGCGGTGCGCGCGGTGGTGCTCACCGGCTCCGGCGAGCGGGCGTTCTGCACCGGCATCGACCGGTCCGCCGAGGTCCCCCAGCCCGGCAGCCCGTACTCGGTCGACGACCCGCTCCTGACGGTCGGCCCGAAGGCGAACGACCTGTGGAAGCCGGTCGTCGGGGCGGTCAACGGCATGGCCTGCGGCGGCGCGTTCTACCTGCTCGGCGAGTGCGAATTCCTCATCGCCTCCACCACCGCCACCTTCTTCGACCCGCACACCGACTACGGCATGGTCAGCGCCTACGAGGCCATCGCCATGGCACAGCGGATGCCGTTCGGCGAAGTGGCGCGGATGTCCCTGATGGGCACGGCGGAACGGCTGTCGGCGCACCGGGCGTACGAGACCGGTCTCGTCTCCGAGGTGGTGGAACCGGACGGGCTGCTGACGGCCGCGCTGCGGGCGGCGTCGGTCATCGCGTCGTACCCCACCACCGCGGTGCAGGGCACCGTACGGGCCGTGTGGTCGGCCCGCGAGGCGGCCCGCGGCCAGGCGTTCGCGGGCGCCGCCGCGCTCATCGCCCTCGGCAATGCGCCCCCGGAGCGGCAGGCGGAGCTGTTCACCCGGCGCACCCGGGACTTCCGCACCCGCTGACCGGGCGGCAGCGCGCTCAGGGGGCGCCCTGTGGCAGGAGCCCGGTCAGCGGGGCCCGGCCACGCGGCCCGGTCACGGGACCCGGTCACAGAGCCCGGTCACACGGCGGCTTCCCATGGCGGAGGTGCGGCTCCCGGCGTAGCGTCGGAGGGGAGGTGATCCGCGCTCATGGCACGCAACGCCCTCGGCTCCACGGTCGCCCTCCTCGGGGCGGCGGCCGCTGTGGCGAGCCCCTTCCGAGCCTGGTACGGCAACCGCCAGGGCCGTGACATCCGCGTGGAGGACCTCTTCGGCGGCATCACCACCGTCTCCGCCGAAATCTGGGAGTCGGTGTTCGTGGTGATGCTCTTCGTCGCGCTGCTGACCCTGGTGGGAGTGATCTTCCGGTCCCGGCTGACGGTGGCCCTGGCCGGGATCGTGTCGCTGGGCTTCACGGTGCTGTGGATGGTGCGGCAGGGGCAGGCGACCGGAAGCCTCACGGCCGGCGGCGCCGAAGGGCTGGGCGCGGGCGCCGCGCTGGCCGCCGGCGGCTCGCTGCTGATCCTGCTCGGCGCGCTCCTGATGGCCGGCCGCAAGCGCCGCCGGTCCCGGCACGGCCGTGACGGGGAACTGACCGAACCCGAGCCGTACGGCTACGAGCCCGAACCCGAGCCCTACTACGGCCCCGGCGGCCCCGGCGGCCCCGGCGGTCCGGGCGGCCGCGGCGGTCCCGTCGACGGGGACACCCCCACGCAGCCCTACCCGCCGCCGCCCCCGCCGGACGAGCCCTGGCCGCCGGACCACCGCCCGCCTCCCGGGCGGTAGCACCCCCGGGAACCGACGGGCCCGTCCCGCCGTCCTGCCAGCCCGGCAGGCCCGCAGCACCGCAGTCCTGTCCAGTCCCCCAGTCCCGCAGACCCGCGGTCCCGCAGCCCCGCAGCCCCGCAGCCCCGCAGTCCCCCAGTCCCCCAGTCCCCCAGTCCCGCAGTCCCGCAGTCCCGCAGTCCCGCAGTCCCGCAGTCCCGTCAACAGCGTTCGAGCGATCACGCCATCGGCTGATCCAGCGCCATGAGCGCCCCATGACGGTCGGCACTGTGGGATTTTTGCTGTTCCCCGGGTTTCTCCGGGCCAACTGGACCACGGCGACACCGGGCGCACACGCGGGCCACCGCGGAACTCCCCCGGGGAGACGGGCGCACCCCGGCGCAGCGATTCCCTGATGGTCCTTTACGCATATGGTCATACTCACCCCATAGTGCGTCCGATGCGCTCTGTCGGGGCCGTGACCTCCTCGGTTTCAATGTTTCTCAGGCAAGGGGCAGAGACCTTCTCTCGGGGTCAAAGGCCGCTCGCCCGCTCCCATTCCGGCGACCCCGCACCGCGGCGGGCACGCCGTCGCGCACTCCCCCAGGGCACGCAGTACGGGGCCCCAGTGCCCTGGGGGCTCCGCACGGACGGCACAGTGCACTGCTCCGGCGTCACCACGGGCCGATACCCCCGGGACTTCTGCGGCCGCTCTTCTCCGTCCGTTGTCGTTCCGCTCCGGCATCCCATCCGGCGGGAGCTCACCCATGCGAGGAAAGGGACAACGTCGTGGCGACTATCAACCCCACCCAGGGCCCCGCGTCAGGCGGGAACTCGGTGGTCATCACCGGCACCAACTTCACGGGCGCGACCTCCGTGAAGTTCGGAACGAAGTCGGCCTCCTTCACCGTCAACAGCGCCACCCAGATCACGGCGACGGCTCCGTCCGGCTCCGGCTCGGTCGGCGTGACCGTGACGACTCCGGGCGGCGTCACCACGCCGGTGGCGTACTACTACATCAACCCGCCCATCAAGTCGACGCTCAGCGCGACGTCGGGGCCGCTCGACGGCTCGACCACCACGCTCACCGGGGCCAATCTGACGACCGCGACCTCCGTCACCTTCGGAGCGGTCGGCTCGGCGACCCCGACCGTGGTGAACGACAGCACGCTGAACGTCACGGCGCCCACCGCGGAGGACCCGGGAACCGTGCCCGTCACGGTGACCACCCGGGGCGGCAGCACCAACGGGCTCTTCTTCACCTACGTCGACGCACCGACCGTCGGCACCATCAGCCCGGCCACCGGCCCTCAGTCCGGCGGTACCGCGGTCACCGTCCCGGGCACCGGGCTGAGCACGGCGCAGACCGTCACGTTCGGCGCGACCTCGGCGGCGTTCCAGGTGATCGACGACTCCACGCTGATCGCCTACTCGCCCGCCGGCACCGGCACGGTCGCCGTCAACGTCACCACCGAGGGCGGCACGGACGCCAGCGCCAACAGCTTCGTCTACGTGGCACCTCCCGGTTAACAGGCCGGGGTGGACAGCGGGTTCGCGCCGTCCACCCCGCCCCAGGCCATCTCGGGTCCAGGCCGGCTGCGGCCTGGACCCGTCCGCAGGTGAACGACACATCCGCAGGGGACCGACAGAGAGGTACGCCGTGCCCGAGCCCACCGCACCATCCGCCAGGACGACCGCCCCGCAGCCGACGGCCTCACCGTCTCTCCTCCTCGCCGCACCGGTGCTCACCTCCCTGACGCCCACCTCCGGACCGGCGGGGGGAGGCAACACCGTCACCCTCACCGGCACCGACCTGAACGGCGCCACTCAAGTCCGGTTCGGCAGCAGCATCGCCGGCTTCACCGTGGTGTCCGCGACGCAGATCAACGCCACGGCGCCGGCGGGCATGGGCAATGTCCAGGTCGTCGCCGTCACTCCGAGCGGCACCAGCAACGGGCTCACGTACACCTATGTGCCGGCCCCCGCGCTCACCTCGCTGGCCCCCACCTCCGGTCCGGCGTCCGGTGGCACCACGGTCACCCTCACCGGCACGAATCTCTCCGGGGCCACACAGGTGCGGTTCGGCACCACCAACGCCACGTTCACCGTGGTCTCCAACACCCAGATCACCGCCACCGCGCCACCGGGGGCCGGGGGCGTCCAGGTCACCGCGACCACGCCGGGCGGCACCAGCAACGGCCTCACCTACACCTACATACCGACCCCCACGCTGACGTCGCTGAATCCCACCACCGGAACGGCCGCGGGCGGCAACACCGTCACCCTCACCGGCACCGATCTCAGCGGGGCCACGCAGGTCAGGTTCGGGACGACCAACGCCACGTTCACCGTGGTCTCCAACACCCAGATCACCGCCACCGCACCACCCGGAACCGGAACCGTCCAGGTCACCGCCACCACCCCCAGCGGCACCAGCAACGGGCTGAGCTACACCTACACCGCCGTTCCCGCTCCGACGCTCACGTCGCTGTCGCCCACCTCCGGTCCGGACGGCGGTGGCACCACCGTCACGCTGACGGGCACCAATCTCAGCGGGGCCACACAGGTCAGGTTCGGCACCACCAACGCCACCTTCACCGTCGTCTCCAACACCCAGATCACCGCCACCGCACCACCCGGAACCGGAACCGTCCAAGTAACCGCCACCACCCCCAGCGGCACCAGCAACGGGCTGAGTTACACCTACACGCCCGCCCCCACGCTGACGTCCCTGGTCCCCGCCTCGGGGCCGGCCGTGGGCGGCAACACCGTCACCCTCACCGGCACCAACCTGACCGGGGCCACCCAGGTGAAGTTCGGTTCCACCAACGCCACGTTCACCGTGCTCTCCCCCACCCAGATCAACGCGACGGCGCCGCCGGGCACCGGAGCCGTCCAGGTCACCGTGGCCAGCCCCGACGGCACCAGCAACGGGCTGAGCTACACCTACGTCACCGCCCCGGTGATCGGCTCGGTGACTCCGCTGCAGGGGCCCACACCGGGCGGGAACACCGTCGTCCTCACCGGCTCCGGGCTGGCCGGGGCGACGGCGGTGAGGTTCGGGAACGTCCCGGCGGCGAGTTTCACGGTGGTCTCCGGCACGCAGATCAACGCCGTCGCGCCACCGGGCGCGGCCGGACCGGTGATCGTGGAGGTGACCACTCCCGGGGGCACCAACGGACCGGGGGCGTACTACTTCTACGTGGCGGCTCCCGCCGTCACCGCGGTCTCCCCGAACACCGGTCCCACCGCGGGCGGGAACACCGTCTCGGTCACCGGGTCGCATCTGACCCTGGCCGGCTCCGTGCAATTCGGCGCGGCCGCCGCGGCGTTCACGGTGGTGACGGACCATCTGCTCACCGCGGTGGCCCCGCCCGGCACCGGCAACGTCGCCGTGAGCGTCACCAGCCCCGGCGGCACCAGCGCCGGAGTCGACTACGGCTACATCACCGGGCCGGTGCTCTCCGGGCTGACCCCGGCGACCGGGCCGGAGGCCGGCGGCACCACCGTCACCCTCACCGGGTCCGGGCTGACCACGACCACCGCGGTCCAGTTCGACGCGACCACCACGGCGTTCACCGTGCTGTCCCCGACCCAGGTCACCGCGGTGGTGCCGCCGGGCACCGGCAGCGCCGCCGTCACCGTCACGACCACAGGCGGGACCAGCAACAGCCTGACGTACACCCGCGTCGCCCCGCCGGGTTAGCCGCTTCGCACGGCTCGTCCCCCGGGCCGGTCCGACGGGACCGGCCCGGGATCCTCAGCGGGGCCCGGCCGGTGCCGACGGCCTCGCCATGCCGGTGCCCTTCAGGGCGTCCAGGGCGTAGACACAGCGGTCCTTGCTGCACGCGTACACCACACCGCCCGCCACCAGCGGGGAGCCGGTGATCTCGCCGCCGGTCGCCAGCTTCCAGCGCAGCTGGCCGCCGCTGGCGTCCAGGGTGTAGAGGCAGTGGTCCGCCGAGCCGAAGTGGACCCGGCCGTCCGCGACGACGGGGGCGCCGATCACCTCTCCCTGGGCGGCGAAACGCCACTTCGGGGTACCCGTCACCGCGTCCAGCGTGTACAGCGCGCTGCCGCTGCCGACGTGCACCGAGCCCGCCGCGACCAGCACCGGTTCGGTGGACTGACGGGCCTCGGTCGCGATGCGCCAGCGTTCCCGGCCGTCGGCCGCGTCCAGCGCGTAGACCGTGCCGAGGTAGTCGGCGACGTAGACACCGCCGCCCGTCACCGCCGGGCCGGGCGCGAACGCCGGGGCGCTCAGGAACGCCGCGGGCGCCTCGAAGCGCCACCGCACCTCGCCGCGGGCCACATCGAGGGCGAGGACCCGGGTCCCCGCACAGACGTAGACGGCGCCGTCCGGGGCGGGCAGCAGCCGCACCGGGACACCGCCGCAGGCGGCGGCGTCGCCGACCGGGTAGGACCAGCGCTCCATCCCGGTCCGCGCCTCGAGGGCGCGCAGCCGTCCGTCGGACCACACGTAGACCACGCCGTCCTGGACGGCCGGTCCGGACTCGGGGGTCTCGAAGTCGGCCTGGGCGCCGGAGATCTCCCACAGCTTCTCGCCGTTTGCCGCCTCCCACGCCTGCACGCCGCCGCCGCGGGTGCCGGTGACGACCGTGCCGTGGTCGACCTTGAGCGAGTACACCCAGCCGTCGGCGGCCAGCCGCCAGCGCTCCGAACCGTCCGTGGCGTCCAGCGCGTAGAGGGTGGGGCCGTCGGACGCGTGGATGCGCCCGTCCGCCACCGCCATGGCCCACGCCACGTCCCGGGTCTTGAACTGCCGCCGCCCGGTGGCCACATCGAGGGCGTGCACCTCGAAGGAGGTGACGTACAGCCGGTCGGCGGCGACGGCGGGGGTGCCCCACACGTCGTTGGACATCCGGAACCGCCACGGCCGCCAACGGGCGGGCGCGCCCGGCGGCTCGGCGGGTTCGGCGTGCGGAGCCGTGGTGGGCGGCATCGGGCCGTCCGGTGCGGGCGACGGCGCGGGGACGGGCAGCGGCCCCGGGGCGGCCACGGCCGAGCCCTCGGGGGCGGCAGCGGCGGACTGCCCGGTGAAGGCGCCGGTCGGCGGACGCACCCAGCCGGTGGCCGACCCGGAGGCCGCCCCCGCCTGCGGGTCGCGCACCTCGCCGGCGCGCGGGCCGGGCCCTATCGGCACCTGGGTGCCGGGCAGCCGCAGGGAACGGCCCTGCGGCTGCGGTCCGGCCTGCTGCTGCGGTGCGGCATCGGCGACGACGGCGGACGGCGCGCCGTCCCAGCCCGCCGCGCGGTCACCGGCCGGGACCATCCCGCTGCGCGGATCGGCGGCCGGACGGCTGGCCGAGGGGCCGGGGCCGATCGGCGCGGAGGTGCCCAGCGGCGCGGCGCCGCCGGCGTCCTGCCGTATACGTCCACAACCAGCCCGAGGACGGGCAGGCCCCGGCAGTGACCGCCG
>NZ_JBEOXS010000057.1:0-45726 GCF_040296705.1 Streptomyces sp. NPDC002055 | reverse complement strand
GTTCCGGGCGTCGTACGTCGCCTGCGGGGTCAGCGCGTTGACCCCCGCGGTCTCCAGCCAGGCCCGCGACCAGGCGGCCATGTCCCGGCCCGAGGCGGGGGACGCACAGCGGCAGCGGGGAGCCGGTCATGCCCGGGAGGGCTCCAGCGAGCCCCGTGGCCCACCGGGGACGGCGGCGGAGACCGAACTGCACCCGGCCTGCAGGCGTTTCACGCTCGTGCCCGGCGATGCGGCCGTGAACTCGGAGTAATGCATGAGTGCGTCCTCGTCAATCGAGAAGCCTAATACGCACATGGGTGCATTAATGCGATGGTACAGGTCCACGAGCACGCCGGGCAATGCCTTCGGGGCCGATGACGGATCAGGCGTCCGCCGGCTGCACGGCCGCAGCAGGGCCCGTCGGATCCGGGCCCGCTGCGGCCGTGCGGGTCGCGGCCTACGGGCGGTGCGTTGCCGAGACCGTTGCCGGGTGCGATGGTGTTGTGTCGACCGGTGTCTTGCTGCCTGTTCCCGGCCCGTTGGCCAGGGCCAGCAGTAACAGGAGCAGCAGGAGACCGCCTCCTCCAGTGCCTGCTGCCACGGCGACGGTGCGAGGTTCGATGGACCGGTGATGTCCGCGTACGCGGGTGCCGTCCGAGCGGTGGTAGGGACGGACGCGGGTCGTCGGGCCGGTGTGGACCGGCCGCGGCCGTGACATGGGAGCGGGACGCGGGGTGGCAGGTCGGGGCGCTGAATAGGGCTGCGCGGCGCGGGGGCGGGTGCGGCGGTTGTGGCCTCTGACGTAGGTGCCGTCACGGCGGTAGTGCGGGCGTACGTAGGTCACGGGCGGTCCTCGGCGATGAAGCGGGGAGTGCCCCGCAGTCGGGGCCGGGTGGTCCTCGGCTCGACATTCGACGCTAGCGACCGGCACTGACAATTCAGGGCGGCCAACTCCACGACTGTGCGGACCCGGTGGGCGGCACGGCGATTTTCGGACGGGTGATCGCGACGCCGGGCCCGCTGTCAGTGCCGGGTGCTGTCATAAGAAGTCGGGGAACTGCGGAAGAGGGGGACCATGCCGGGGAGCAGGGAATACGACGACATCTATCGCACCGACCAGGGCGTGCGAAGGGCGCCGCGCCCCAGGGCGGCGGTGCATTGGTGAGCCCCCGCCGCCGACGGCGCAAGAGCGATGAGAGCTTGCTCGCCGCCCTGGGCGCGCTGGTTCTCGTCGTAGTGGTGCTGGTCAAAGTCGGACAGTGGGTGTGGGTGCACTGGTGGATCCTGCTCGTGCTGGGCCTGCTCGCGCTGTTCGTGTTCGTGGGCTGGGTATACAGGCAGGTTGACCGGATGCGGTCCGCGCAGATACGGGTCGAGGGCCTCACCTACTCGCTCGGCCAGCTGGATGCCATGCACCACAGCACCTTCGAGGTCGCTGTGCGCGACCTGCTCGCCCGGGACGGCTCACGCGACGCGCTGCGTTGCGGCGGTCGGGGCGACCTCGGCGCCGACGTGAAGGGTCACGATCCCGTCGGCCGGTTCTGGGTGATCCAGTGCAAGCATCGCAGGAAGGGGCTGGACGGTTCTGCCATCGGGACTCCGGAGCTGCAGACCCTCAACGGCACCGGCCGGCCGGTGCACGGTGGTGACGTCGTCGTGATGGTGACGAACGGGAAGATCTCCCGGCCCGCTCGCGAGTTCGCCCGGCAGCAGCGCTTACACCTGGTTGACCGGCACCTGCTGGAACAGTGGGCCCGGGGCGGGCGACCGCTGTGGGAGATCCTTCCCGCTGTTCCACCGCCGAGGAAGCCTCCGCGTCTTCGCCGAGCCCCCTGACGCTCATGAACGGTGCAAGCCGACAACGAGGCAGGCGCCCGCAGCCGACTCGAGCGGATACGGGCGTCTGCGGGTCCTCCTCGTGCTGCCGCACCTTCCAGCCGGTAGTTGCTACCCCATGCAATCGACCTGGTGGCCCGGGAGCCGACTGAGGGCGACGGGCCCGATCGCGAGCTACTTCCTGCGATTCCGGAAGTTCTCCCACCGGGCAGGTTGAGCGACTGTCGTTGCGGGTGGCGATTTGACGTTGGTCCCGTTTCTCAGATGTCCCGGAAGAGACCAGGCGGTCCCGTGAGCTGCTGTGATGGGTGGCTGTGGGGTACTGACCTGCGCAGATAGTCGTTCCGCTGTTTCACGGTCATGCTCGTTGATGTGGCCGGAAGTCCCAGAAAAGTCCCAGAGGACTCCCACCGCCGACGGCCACTCTTTCAGCTCTATGCAGGGAAAGGGGGTGGGGTGTGGGCTAGGGCTCGTGCATCGGTGGTCGGCCGTGACTGAACAACAGCGCACGCTTCTGCAGCGGCTCGCAACTGGTGAGAGATCTGGAGCGCCTGGATGCCGGGAGAATGGCGCTCGGCCTATGCCCTGCGGGACCGCGGCCTGTTGACTATCTGCAGGAGTGCTGGGGGTGCCCACGTGGAGGTCACTGAGGCCGGCCCCGTTCCTCCATGCGGCATGGTCGTCATCCCGACGATCCGGCGTTTACAATGAGATTTCGGGAAGGTCCTCGCCAGAACAGACTTGAGTAGAGACCCCTGTCGGATTCGAACCGACGACCTTCGCTTTACAAGTGGGATTGGACCTTTCCGGGTGGTGCCCGCCTTGCTGAGCGGTGACATTCTTGCTGGTCAGCGTCGGGAGGGGTGAGCCGTGGTCCTTGTGTGTGCGGCTCGCGCCGCCCTGTCCGCTCACGCATTGCTCACGCAAGGTTTGGCAGGTCGACTGGTTTGTCTGTGGGCTGTGATGCTGAAGGGCCTTGAGGAGCCAGGCAGCTCAGGAGGTCAGCACCCTCATGGCAAGCACAGATCCGTCAGGATTCACCGAGACTGGCCCGCGCCACCTGCCGTCCCATGTATCAAGGGGCCAGGTATCTCGTCGGGCGTAGACCTCGCGGCGATAGCGCTCCACCCTGCCTCCTTCAAGATGGCGGAAGAGGTCTTCCGCGACGCCGGAGAACGCCTCAACGCGTGTTCTGTTCAGCCGGAAAACGTGGTCTGTGCCGACGAACTGAATGCCGAGGAGCTGCTCACGGGCATCTTGCACGCTGCCTGTGGCTGCGTGCGCGAAGCCGGTGAAGTGACGCCTGCCCTGCCGCCTGGTCAGGTACTGGACAGTTGCCTGACCGTCACCGGCGAAGGCGGTTAGCCCGGCGGCTTCCGTTCGCGCGAGCACGTGCCTGAACCATTCGCGGCGCTCCGGGGTGATGTGGAATCCGGGCTCTTTCTCCGGAGTTCTGTCGCCTTCCGTCGGCCGCTGGATGCCCGGGAAGAAGTTTTCGTCCTCGACGAAATGGTCTACGTTCCTCGTGGTACTTCCCGTTGAGTGGTTCAATCGGCCGTCTCTTCCGGCAGCATGCAGGGCGTGGACGGTGAGGGGGCCGTCCACGGGGAGCTCTGTGCTGAATACCAGGCTCGGCGTCTCGTTCCACGATCCGATGTGCACTGCTTCCACGTGGGCTGAAGCAGAGGCGAGTTGGTCGTGAGACGCCGAGGCGTTGCTGTGATTGCCCTTGGACTCGATCGGGAAGACCCGTGACGGCTCACCGGGCTTCCAGACCTCGGCGAAGAACCGTGGACGGTATCGATAGCCGGCTCGGGGCCCCTTGTCCCTGCTGGTCAGAGCCCAGCCCGCCCGCAGGGCTGTGTCGGCTGGAACGATCGAAATGACGTGCTGCGGGTAGCGACGATTTAAGATCTGCTTGGCCAACGAGAGAGCGAAGCCGATCCCGAGTTCGTCCGACTGGAGCGCCTTGTAGTAGTCCGCTGTCTCCCGGCCCTCGGCCGAGAGCCTCATGTACGCGCCAGAATCCCCGGTCAGGGCTTGATTGTACTTGAGGCTTCCCCAGTGCTCGGCGAGGCCCCGACCTGCTCCCCGCCGGGCGAGAGTGACTGCTCGGGCCAGAGTATGGAGCGCAGTCCAAGGGGCTAGTCGGAAGGAGCTGACTTCCTTCGTGGCTAGGGCCTGGAGCATCGGCTTGCGTCGTAGGGCGTCGAGTTCCTTCTCCTTCCTCTTTCCGTCCTCTTCGGCGCCCGCTGCGTCGACGCTGCCGACGAGCGCGATGCTGGAGTGAGTCGCGACGTTCGACGGCTGCGACAGATCTGTCAGTACGGCTGCTGCGTTCTTCAACTTGCTCCCCCTGATGGATCGCACCAGTGCTACAGGACAAAGTCACAGCTCAGTACGGCTAAGGTGCTTCGGGCTGTGATCCGGCAAGGTCGTTCAGGACCGCGTTCACCACGGGCCAGCACATGTTCAGCGTGTCCCGGTCGGGAGCGTGAGCTTCGCGGATTTCAGCGCGAGGATGAACGAAGTTGCGGTACTTGCGTAGCTCGTGGCAGAAGCGCTCGACGTCGGCGCCGATCCAGCCTGCGTCGTGACAGGTCTTGATCAGGGTATCCAGACTTACCCTGTCCGGAGACATCCGGCCGAGCAGTGAGGCGTCGCGCTCCTGGACCACATGAACGAGGACGCCTTCGAGAAGGCTGCCGAGCATGATGATGGCGGCCACGTGAGCACCGTTGGCGTAGCAGGTCCGGGCCTCGTCCAAGCGGTGCTGGAGGAGACTCGCCATGTCCTTGTCGTTGATGAGATCGGTCATGGCTGCTTTGAGTTCGACCGGCCCTTGGCTACCTGGGTAGTTGAGAGAGGGGTCGCAAGCGACGAGACGGGGCCGGCCACCGGGGTTCTCCAGGCGGGCTCCCTCGTGTACGAGGAAGGCGTTGACGGCGGCGACGACGGCAGGGAGCTGCTCGGGCTCGTCGAAATATTCGCGTGGGTCGGCGAGGCGAAGCAGAACCTTTTCCAGGTCGGACGGGTCCTCCCGACGCTCGGAGAGCCGCGCGAGCGTCCACTCCTTGCGGTACTCGCCGTCGTACTCCGGAACCCTCTGCCAGCCGGCGTGCTCCAGGAAGCGGGCGATCTCGAAGCCCTTCCGGTAATAGAGGTGCTCGTCGCCGCAGATGACGCGGGCCAGTTCCTCCAGGGTGTTGCCGTCCAGGATGCCGATGGGGGACTGCGGGCTCATGCTGCGCCTTCCGTGCTGTCGTTGGTCGCTTCGACTTCTGTCGTTTCGAGGGCGGCGATCGGAGCGGTCGCGTCGTGATGGTCGGGGGATTCCGCGGGGTCCTCAGCCAGCCCTTCGTCGGAGGAGAGGTCGAGCGGAGTCCATTGCATGTCGGAGGAAGCAGGACCCGACGGCGGCTCGTCATCGGCGGTGCGGAAAGCGGCCGGATGAATGCCCAGTCGATTCAGCTTCTCCCACAGGCCGGACAGGGCATGGTCGGGGTCGAAGCGGAACTCGCTCTCTGGAAGACGCCAGAACGTCCACCCCACCCGCTGAAGTTCACGGTCACGCTGCTCGTCGTGCCGGATCTGCTCAGGTGTCGTGTGGTACCGGTCACCGTCACACTCCACGGCCAGACGCCCGCGAGCGCCTACGACCACGAGGTCGATGCGTTTACTTCCAGCCGGGCACTGCGGGATGACGTGATATCCGCGAGCCTTCAGGCGCAAGTAGACGTGCTGCTCGAAGAGCGACTCGAACGGCTTCTGCGGGACCTCGGCGGATACCTCCCCGATGTCGTCGGAGGCGGCAAGTGCGGCCGGAGGGTTTTCCATGTAGGCAAGGAGGTTGAGGCGCAAGTCCCCCTGCTTGAGGCGATCCGGTGGAACTGAGTAGAAGAGTCGCATCTGGTCCTGGGCTCGGGACGCAGCGACGTTATAAGCCTGTCGCTCGCTGCGCGCACCGCCCGCGACGCGTGGCGGATCGCTGGCGACCATCGACAGCAGAATGACGTGCCGCTCCTCTCCCTGGAACGACGCCGGGTTGCCTACACGGATCTTGTGGCGCTCGCGTACTGGGGCCGGAATGCGCGTGTTGATCAGCTGTTCCAGGAGCTTGACCTGCCCGATCGGTCCCTGGAGGGTGATGACCCCCATGGTCTTGTCCCGGTAGGCAGGGTCTTCCACGAGCTGGGCCAGACACTCGACGACGGCCTCGGCTTCCTTCGGGTTGCGGAGCCGGCTGTCGCGCCCCTGGGCTATGGCTCCATCGACGAAGTGGGTCACGAGAGGGTTGAGACGCTCACCGCCGTACTGGCGCAACGGCTGAAGTTTGTCGTTGTAGAAGGTCTGCGACGACCAGCCGATGATCTCGGGCATGCACCGGAAGTGCTCCTCCAGTCGGATCACCTTCGGGAAGAAGGTGGACAGCAACTGGTAGAGGTTGGTCGCGGGGCCGTAGAGCGTGCGCAGCATCGGCGGCATATCCGGCAGGTGGGAGACGAGCCGATCGTGGATCGCCTGTGTGCGGCCCATGCCGCTGACCGGGGGCGCGCACTGCTTGTCGTCCCCGACAACGATCACGCGCGGAGCGAGCCACAGCAGGAACAGGGCGTCCATTCCTGCCTGACTGGCCTCGTCGACGATGACCACGTCGAACGCGTCCCGCTGGGGAAGTACCGTCTCGGCGACTTGTGAGATGGGCATGACCCACGCGGGTACCGCCCCCTGCGCCGTCTTCATGGCGTCGTGGGCTGCAGCACGGTAGCGGCCCGCGTTGCGGCCCTTTCCCTTACCGTACGAGGCCATGTGGTTGCGGTACGCCTGAAGGGCGGACCGCTGCTCCTGAGTCATACGCTCAAGGCAATGCAACCGGCCCCAAGTGGCGGCAAGTTCGCCGGTCAGCGACTCCAGGTTCCCTTCACACTGGGACAGCTCGCCTTCAAGGTGACGTTCGCGCCCATGTGATCGCTGACGACGCACGAAGGCAGAAGCGGCTCCCCAGGCCCACGCCTCGGCCAGTGAGTCCAGCCGAACTTCCCACTCAGGGTTGTCGGGGTTCTGCGCCAGATCGTCGGCGAGCAGAGGGTGCGCCGCACGAACGCTGCCCAGAAGCACATCACATCGGCGCCGGCGATGCTCACGCCGATGCGCTTCCCGCAATGCGTCGAGTTCCTTGGCGTAGCGGTCGGTGTCTCGCTCCCGGACTGCCTGGGCTGCGGCCAGTGCTTCCGCGGCCGGGCGAGAGCCTTCAACCGGGGTGCGGAGTTGCTCTTCCCACCCAGCAAGCCGGGCGGTGGCCTCGTCTGCGGTCCGGCGGCTGGAGAGAGCGGATAGTGCGTTGATGAACTCCTGCCACGCCGTACGTGATGTGAGAGGGATGTGCAGACCGTGACGCACGAGCAGTCCGTCGATGTGTTCACGGGACGCTCCGAACGCGTCGATGTGCGTCAGGCGGGCGTGGGCCTCAGACAGTGCGGCCACACGGAGTTCAGTCCGTCCTTCGGGAATCGGGGCTCCGGCTTGGGCCCAGCGTTCGGCGAGTGTGGCAACCGTGGAGTGGGCGCTCAGGTGGGCGAGGACAGCCTCGACGTCCTCCAGCGTTTCGGGTGAGTGGCCGCTGACGGTGCACGTGTCCAGAAGATCCTGAGCGGCCTTCTGCGCCTTCGCAACGCGGAAGCTGCCGCGAGCGCGCAGCTTGCCGCCCAAGACGAGATGCTCACGCAAGGCGATTCCTCTTGCAAGCATCTCATCGGCTCGGTTGGCGGGGAGCCTCTCAGGCAGGTGGACGCGCTTCATGCCTTGCCCGTCCACCTGCCGCCTGATGGCGTCGAGCTGAGCTTCCGCGTCGGAAACCAGCTGCCATAGCGTGAGGCCGTCGCGGGAGAGCCTGTCGGATAGGGCCTTGGTGATCCACTTGTCCGTATCCCACTGCCTGGCCGACGGTGGCACGCCGAGATGATGAAGAGCCGTGCGGCAGTCACCCGCGAGCGAGGCGAGTTCGTCGGTGACGGAGGCGTCGAGCTGGGCGAGTTCATCGCGGATGGCAGCCTCCTCGGCGGACAGACCGTCATTGGTGACGCAACTGGCCGCGAGTGCATTGGCCAGGTCTTCCGGGGAGGGGAGAGAGGCCGGATCAGGCAGAGTGCCCTCTGCGCGTAGCTCGGCGGCACCGTCGCGTAGCAGACTGAGCAGTTCCACGGCCTGCGCGGGAGACAGTGGCGGAGCAGAGGCGGCCTGCCCTTGGTCCGGAACCAGGCCGATCCAGGAGTAGCGCTCGGTGCCATCGACGACGCGCTGGACGATCGCGGCCAGGGTGCCGGCGTATCCGGGAGCGATTTCCGAGTGCCGATAGACCTCGGCCTCCCGCACCGCAATCACTTGCTCCGTGAGCGCGCTGATCCTGCCCCGCACCTCTTCCCGCCGTGCCGAAAGCCGACGGATCTCGTCTCGTAGCTGTTCGGGGTCGCTCGTGGCAACCTGGTCGGTCAGGGAGTTGATCGTGCGTTCCAGCTCGTCCGCCCCGTCTTGGCGCACCGAGCTGAGCAAGAGCACGCACAGGTCACGCACAGCGGGAGGGAGTTTGTCCCGTAGCACTGTTAGAGCTTGGTCGCGGGCGCTGGTCACCAGAACTCTCTGACCTTGGGCAAGCAAGGCGGAGACCAAATTCGCGATCGTGTGCGTCTTGCCGGTGCCCGGCGGCCCCTGCACCACCACGCCCGTGTCGTGTTCCAGCCGTCGCAGCACACTGCGTTGCCGCTCGTTCGTCTTTCCGGGAAAGAGCGGGTCGTCGCCGAAAAGCGGCGGGATCTCGCGGTCGTTCCAGCTCGCACGTTCCTCGGAGTTCAGGGGCAGCACCAGCTGTGCCAGCCCCAAGGGTGCGTGCCCTTCGGAAGCTACGCTGTCCGCGATCCGGTCGTAGAAGCTCAACAGGGCGTTGCGGTCCCGTGGACGTAGTACGAGGGCGGGAGCGTAGGTGAGGCGCGCGCCTGGCTCGGGCTCGCGTGGCGGCTGCCATTCTGCGCTGAACGAAACTGGACGCTGTAGCGCCCGGTCCTGCCACTGAGTCAGCTGCTCCAGGACCTCCTGACCGAGCAGATGCAGTGACTGGGCGGCGATATCCTCCGCGAGCGCAGCCGAACGCTCGGAGGCCCAACCGTCATCGGTGTCTAGGAACGCTTGGTCCTCAAGCCGCACGGCTCCTTCGGACGTCAACCGGACCACGAGCCGGGCAGTCTTACGGTCTACAGATGTCTCCACCCGGTGGGTGAGTACGTGGCGATGCACGGCGTCACCGCGCGGGTCTCTCCAAGTCAAGAGGCCAGCAGCCAAAACAAGTTCGAGTTGATCGTCCTGCTGGGTCAACTTCTGGTGCCAGTGGTAGACCAGCTCGTAGAGCTCCCGAAGAGCCCGTTCCGCACGCTCCCGATCCGCCCAACGTCGCCACCGTGTGAGCCAAGGACCGTAGGCCCGCAACACTTCAGCCGCTTCCTCCCGGCGGACGGTGCGATCCCCCGCTTCTTCCTCCCGCTGCTGCGGGCTATCGCCGGTGCGCGCGAGCTCCTGCCCCGGACCCTCGATGGCGAGCGCCGGATCACCGCCGTCCGCGTCCTGGCACTGCTCAGCGGACACCCACCCCTCCAATACTTCAGGTGGGGGCGGTGGTGCGGATTGCGGTACGTGGTCGAGGGTGAGCAACAGCCCATCGGCCCGGTCCGACGGACGGTGCACGGAGGCCGGCAGGTCGGCCAGCCACAGGCGCTCCCGTGAACGGCGGTCATCACGTAGGCGGTTATGGCTGCTTTGTACGACCTCTTTGAGGAAACCGATCAGACCAGTGGTCTGTCCAATGACGTCAGGATCGTTAGCGGCACGGCGCGGCACGTTCACCTGTCCCCCTTTGGTGCTGGTGGCGAACGCTCCAGAATGGGGGTGCCGGCCAGGAGGGGCAACGCATTCCGGGAGAATGGCGAGATATACGCGTAGTGCAGGCTTGATGTACACGGTGTAACAGCTTCGGTCCATCAAGCGGCTTCCCAGTGAGTAAGCCGCGGGCCGCTGACCTGGGGCTCCTGCGCGATGCGGGTGACAGGAATCGAACCCGCGCTCTGAGCTTGGGAAGCATCGGTGCTGCCCTCGCGCACTTCCTGCCCCGCGCCGGTGCGCGCGGCGGCCGTCGACGCGGTCTTCGCATGGCCGCAAGTCGACCGGCAGAAGCTCGGTCCTGGTGCAAAGTCCCAGAGAAGTCCCAGACATGCCGCCGCACCCCTCCTGGCCCGTATTCACGCAGGCCGGAAAGGGTGCGGCGGCATCCGTAGTTCAGATGTCCCGGAAGATCTCGATCTGCGCCCCCACCGAGTTCAGCCGCTCCGCCAGGTCCTCGTAACCGCGGTTGATGACATAGACGTTGCGCAGGACCGAGGTGCCCTCCGCCGCCATCATCGCCAGGAGCACCACCACCGCGGGGCGCAGCGCCGGCGGGCACATCATCTCCGAGGCCCGCCAGCGTGTCGGCCCCTCGACCAGCAGCCGGTGCGGGTCGAGGAGTTTGACGCCGGCGCCCAGGCGGTTGAGGTCGGTCAGGTAGATCGCGCGGTTGTCGTAGACCCAGTCGTGGACGAGGGACGAGCCCTGGGCCGTCGCGGCGATGGCCGCGAAGAACGGGACGTTGTCGATGTTGAGTCCCGGGAACGGCATGGGGTGGATCTTGTCGATCGGCGCCCGCAGCTTCGACGGGCGCACGGTCAGGTCGACCAGCCGGGTGCGGCCGTTGTTGGCCGGGTACTCCGGGCTCCGGTCGTGGTCGAGGCCCATCTCCTCCAGGACGGCCAGTTCGATCTCCAGGAACTCCACCGGCACCCGGCGGACCGTCAGCTCCGACTCCGTTATCACCGCCGCGGCGAGCAGGCTCATCGCCTCCACCGGGTCCTCGGAGGGGGCGTAGTCCACATCGCGGTCGATGTGCGCGACGCCGTGCACGGTCAGCGTCGTCGTGCCGACCCCCTCGACCGTGACGCCCAGTTGCTCCAGGAAGAAGCACAGGTCCTGGACCATGTAGTTGGAGCTGGCGTTCCGGATGACGGTGACGCCGTCGTGCCGCGCCGCGGCCAGCAGTGCGTTCTCGGTCACGGTGTCGCCGCGCTCGGTCAGCACGATCGGGCGGCCCGGGGTGACGTTCCGGTCGACCTGTGCGTGGTACGTGCCGTCCGTCGCCGCGACCTCCAGACCGAAGTGGCGCAGCGCGGTCATGTGCGGCTGCACGGTCCGGGTGCCGAGGTCGCAGCCGCCCGCGTAGGGGATCCGGAAGTGGTCCAGCCGGTGCAGCAGCGGTCCCAGGAACATGATCACGCTACGGGTCCGGCGGGCCGCCGCCGTGTCCATGCTCTCCATGTCGAGCTGTGCGGGCGGGACGATCTCCAGGTCGCTGCCGCCGTTGACCCAGCGCGCCCGGACGCCGATGCTCCCCAGCACCTCCAGGATCCGGTAGACCTCCTCGATCCGGGCCACCCGCCGCAGGGTCGTCCGCCCCGAGGTGAGCAGCGAGGCGCAGAGCAGTGCCACACAGGCGTTCTTGCTCGTCTTCACGTCGATGCTGCCGGACAGCGGCCGGCCGCCGACGACGCGGAGGTGCATGGGGCCCGCGTATCCGAGCGAGACGATCTCGCTGTCCAGTGCCTCGCCGATGCGTGCGATCATCTCAAGGCTGATGTTCTGGTTGCCGCGCTCGATACGGTTCACGGCGCTCTGACTCGTCCCGAGAGCCTCGGCCAGCTCGGCTTGAGTCCAGCCTCTGTGCTGGCGGGCGTCTCGGATGAGCTTGCCGATGCGTACGAGGTAATCGTCTGCCATGCGAGTGAGGATATCTCGGATATGAGATGAGGCTCGGGTGGCGAACCGGGCGCGCCACCTGCCGACACCCGCACCAGAAGTGGTGCGGGACGGGATGAACGCGCACCTTCCCACCCACATACTGCACCGGGGTGTGATTCCGGGCCTGTTGGGCGGCGCGGACGGTGGAACGGCCCGGTCCGGCCGGGTGTGCGCGGTTCCCCGGCGCCCTCGCCGTCGTCCCGCGAAAAGCCGGCGGGGGCGGTGCGGCCGATCGGGTGACGCCCCTACGATCTTCAACATCTGTCGTGATCCGTCGCGCGCACGGCCGTCCGGGGGAGGAATCGAGATGTCCACAGCTGCCGCCGCCACACCTGCCGAGCCCGGCGCGGGCGGCACGCTGGTGCTGCCGCCCGAGCGGGGGCGGCGCGTTCTGGGGGTATGTGCCGTCGCCGTCGGTCTGATGGCGGCCCTCCTGCTGCTGGAAACGGTGTCGATCCTGGGGGGCAGCGGTTCTCTCGAAGAGTCGTGCGGTCGGCTTCGCGGAGATCATGGCCGCTCCGGGTGCGGTCGGTTACGCCGCCCTGCCGATGGTGACCGGGGTGCTCGCGCTGCTGGTCTCGCTGGTCCCGGCGTGGCGGCAGCCGGAGCTGCGGATAGACGCCGCCGGCCTCACCACGGTGCGCGGCCGCCGCGCCGCGACCGTCCCCTGGGCCGACGTCGAGGCGACCGGCTTCACCCGGAGCGGCGGCGTCCTGGTGCTCGTTCTCCGCGCGCACGCAACCCTTCCGGGCGGGCGGGAGCTCGGCCGGTCCCGGCCCGTGCCCTACTACGCGCTCGGGGTCGCCGTGCGCGGCGGTCCGCGGCGTGAGCGGCAGTGCCGGATCCGCGCCGCGATCGACCGCTTCGCTCCCGGCCGCCATGCCGAGGGGCCGGTGCGGGCCTCCTGAACGCTCCCGGCCGCCCGCCCCGCACTCCCCGGCATGCGCCCTCCGTATCCGCCTCCGACCGCCGTGGGGCCGCGGCCGTGAGCCACCCGGTCATCGCGCCGTGCCGCCGCCCCGCGCCACGTCATCCCGCGGCGCACCTCCTCAAGGTGGTCGCCTGCCCGGGCTGTCCCTGCAGTGATTCTCTGACTATGGTCAGAGAATGGATGCAGCGCAGACCGCACAGCAGACCGATGGGCAGCAGACCGATGCGGCGCAGGCCGAAGCAGGGCAGGCCGAAGCAGGGCAGACCGACGCGGCACGGATCGACGCGGGGCAGGCCCACGGGGCACGGATCGACGCACGGCAGATCGACCAGGTGCGGCGGTTCAATCGCACCGTCACCGAACGCGTGGGCGTGCTCCACGATCACTATCTGGGCCGTGACCGGCCCATCGGTGAGGCCCGGCTGCTCTGGGAGATCAGTGAAGAGGGGCAGGACGTGCGACGGCTGCGCGAGCGTCTCGGGCTCGACTCCGGCTACGTCAGCCGTCTGCTGCGCTCCCTGGAGGCCGGGGGGCTGGTGACCGTGGAGCCGCACGCCCGGGACCGGCGGGTGCGCACCGTCCGGCTCACCGCGGCGGGCCGCGCCGAGCGCGCCGTGCTCGACGGCCGCAGCGACGAGCTGGCCGGCTCCCTGCTGGAGCCGCTCAACCCCGCCCAGCGTGCCCGGCTGGTCGCCGCCATGGCCGAGGCCGAGCGGCTGCTCACCGCCGGGACCGTCGTCCTGGATCCCGTCGACCCGGACTGCCCTGACGCCCGGACCTGTCTGCACGCCTACTACGCGGAGCTGCAGGAACGCTTCGACACCGGCTTCGACTCCGAGCGGAGTCTGCTGCCGGACGCGGGTGAACTCCGCTCGCCGCGGGGCCTGTTCCTCGTCGCGCGGCTGCACGGCGAGCCGATCGGCTGCGCCGGCCTGAAGCTGCCGCCCGGCGCCCCGGCCGAGATCAAGCGGATGTGGGTCGCTCCGCAGGCCCGGGGGCTCGGGCTCGGGCGGCGGTTTCTGGCCGAGCTGGAGGCGCGGGCCGTCCGGCACGGCCGCGACCGGCTGCGCCTGGACACCAACAAGGCACTCACCGCCGCGATCGGTCTGTACCACTCCGTCGGCTTCGAGGAGGTCGAACCGTTCAATGACGAGCCGTACGCCCACTTCTGGTTCGAGAAGCGGATCACCGCCCGTCCCTCGGAGTGAGCCCACGTCCCTCGGAGTGAGCCCACGCCCCTCGGAGTGAGCCCACGGTCTTCGGAGTGAGCCTTCGGGCGGCGGATCGGCACCCCGAAGGACTCGCGGGCGCTCCGTGGCGGCACTCGCCCCTTGGGCGGTCACCGGGCACTCACATCGGTCAGGCGCGCCATCGTGCGCGGTCGCCGCACTGGCCCATGGCGTGGCCAGTGCGGCGTGCCCGAGGTGACGGCACTCGGCGCAGTCAGCGGGCGAGATGGGAAAGAGAATTCCGCAATGTGCTACTACGCGTAAATGACGCAGACGTTGGGGACGTAGCCCACGGTGCCCCGGTAGTTGACCTTGCGCCAGCCGTTGTACTTGTCGATCCCGCACGCGTTCCTGTACGTGCCGCCGGTGTGGCCGGAGATGTCGCAGCCCTTGGTCCCCTTGGGCCACGTGCCGAGGATGGTGGACGCGGTGGTGGCCGACTTGCGGATGTTGAGGGTGCTGAGCGACTTGAGGCTCTTGCACTTCGCCGCGGCGGTGGTGGCCACGGTGCCGCTCTGTGCGGTGGTCGCGGCGGAGGCCGCCGGTACAAGCCCGGCCAGTGACAGAGCCGCGACGGCCGCGGGGACGATGAAACGCTTCTTCAAAGAGTGCTCCAGTTTCTGGGGTGTCGGTGCTCACGCCCGAGAGTGCGGAACGATCTTATGTGTACCTGTCATCCGCGACAGGATCGGCAGTGGGAGCGCTCACTGCCGGTCGATGCCCCCCGTGCCCCTCTGTGCAGGTGCCGCTCTGTGCGAAGCCGGCGGCGGACGCCGCCGGTGCTCGCGTGCGGCGCCGCTGCGTGGCGGCTCGACATGCGGCCCCCACGGTCCACCTCAGCCGTTTCGGTCGCCCGGCGCCCCGGTGTGATCACCCGTGCGACCGGGTTCGGTGAGACATCCGGGTTCGTGAGACGTGAGGAGAAGGGGGTGCGTTCGCTGAGTGAACGCGTGAATGAGGGCGGTCACCGACGGCCGTCAGGGCATGACCGCGCGGCGGTCATGTACTAGAGTTATCTCGACATCGAGATATCTGCTGGAGGCGTACCACTTGCCCGCTGCTCGCCGAATCCGAGTAAGGGTTACCTAACTTAGCCTTACCTCAGCGGATCGGCAAGAAGCTGCACCGGCAGGATTGCCGTGGTACGCGCACATTGATGAAGGAGACTGTCGTGTCGGCGAACAGCTTCGACGCACGCGCCACGCTGAGCGTGGGCGACGAGTCGTACGAGATCTTCCGGCTGGACAAGGTGGAGGGCTCCGCCCGTCTGCCGTACAGCCTGAAGGTGCTGCTGGAGAACCTGCTCCGCACCGAGGACGGCGCGAACATCACCGCCGACCACATCCGGGCTCTGGGCAACTGGGACTCCAGCGCTCAGCCCAGCCAGGAGATCCAGTTCACGCCGGCCCGCGTGATCATGCAGGACTTCACCGGTGTGCCCTGTGTCGTGGACCTCGCCACCATGCGTGAGGCCGTCAAGGCGCTCGGCGGCGACCCGGCGAAGATCAACCCGCTGGCCCCGGCCGAGCTGGTCATCGACCACTCCGTCATCGCCGACAAGTTCGGCACCAAGGACGCCTTCGGCCAGAACGTCGAGCTGGAGTACGGCCGCAACAAGGAGCGCTACCAGTTCCTGCGCTGGGGCCAGACCGCGTTCGACGAGTTCAAGGTCGTCCCGCCCGGCACCGGCATCGTCCACCAGGTCAACATCGAGCACCTGGCGCGCACGGTCATGGTCCGGAACGGCCAGGCCTACCCCGACACCCTCGTCGGCACCGACTCGCACACCACCATGGTCAACGGCCTCGGTGTGCTGGGCTGGGGCGTCGGCGGCATCGAGGCCGAGGCCGCGATGCTCGGCCAGCCGGTCTCGATGCTCATCCCGCGCGTCGTCGGCTTCAAGCTGACCGGTGAGCTCAAGCCCGGCACCACCGCCACCGACCTCGTGCTGACCATCACCGAGATGCTGCGCAAGCACGGTGTCGTCGGCAAGTTCGTCGAGTTCTACGGTGAGGGCGTCGCCGCCACCTCGCTCGCCAACCGCGCCACCATCGGCAACATGTCGCCGGAGTTCGGCTCCACCGCCGCGATCTTCCCGATCGACGACGAGACCCTGAACTACCTCAAGCTCACCGGCCGCTCCGAGCAGCAGGTCGCGCTCGTCGAGGCCTACGCCAAGGAGCAGGGCCTCTGGCTCGACCCGGCCGCCGAGCCCGACTTCTCCGAGAAGCTGGAGCTCGACCTCTCCACGGTCGTCCCGTCGATCGCCGGACCGAAGCGCCCGCAGGACCGCATCGTCCTCGCCGAGGCCGCCGAGAAGTTCGCCCAGGACGTGCGCAACTACGTGCCGGTCGCCGACCTGGACGAGGCGGGCATCGAGTCCTTCCCGGCCTCCGACGCCCCGGCCGTCACCAACGGCGTGCCGACCAAGCCGACCCTGGTCACCGCCCCCGACGGTTCGACGTACGAGATCGACCACGGCGCCGTCACCGTGGCCGCGATCACGTCCTGCACCAACACCTCGAACCCGTACGTCATGGTCGCCGCCGCCCTGGTGGCCAAGAAGGCGGTCGAGAAGGGCCTGACCCGCAAGCCGTGGGTCAAGACCACCCTCGCCCCGGGCTCGAAGGTCGTCACCGACTACTTCGACAAGGCGGGCCTGACCCCGTACCTCGACAAGGTCGGCTTCAACCTCGTCGGCTACGGCTGCACCACCTGCATCGGCAACTCCGGCCCGCTGCCGGACGAGGTCTCCAAGGCCGTCAACGACGCCGACCTCGCCGTCACCTCGGTGCTCTCCGGCAACCGGAACTTCGAGGGCCGGATCAACCCCGACGTCAAGATGAACTACCTGGCATCCCCGCCGCTGGTCGTCGCGTACGCCCTCGCCGGTTCGATGAAGGTGAACATCACCACCGACGCGCTCGGCATCGACCAGGACGGCAAGCCCGTCTACCTCGAGGACATCTGGCCGACCGAGGCCGAGGTCAACGACGTCGTGGCCAACGCCATCGGCGAGGACATGTTCAACAAGTCCTACCAGGACGTCTTCGCGGGCGACGCCCAGTGGCAGGCCCTGCCGATCCCGACCGGCAACACCTTCGAGTGGGACGCCGAGTCCACCTACGTGCGCAAGCCCCCGTACTTCGAGGGCATGACCATGGAGACGACCCCGGTCCAGGACATCGCGGGCGCCCGCGTGCTGGCCAAGCTCGGCGACTCGGTCACCACCGACCACATCTCCCCGGCGGGTGCGATCAAGGCCGACACCCCGGCCGGCAAGTACCTCACCGAGCACGGCGTCGAGCGTCGTGACTTCAACAGCTACGGCTCCCGCCGCGGCAACCACGAGGTCATGATCCGCGGCACCTTCGCCAACATCCGCCTGCGCAACCAGATCGCGCCGGGCACCGAGGGCGGCTACACCCGCGACTTCACGCAGGACGGCGGCCCCGTCTCCTTCATCTACGACGCCTCCCAGAACTACCAGGCCGCCGGCACCCCGCTGGTCGTCCTGGCGGGCAAGGAGTACGGCTCCGGTTCGTCCCGTGACTGGGCCGCCAAGGGCACCGCGCTCCTCGGCGTCAAGGCCGTCATCGCCGAGTCCTACGAGCGCATCCACCGCTCGAACCTCATCGGCATGGGCGTCCTCCCGCTCCAGTTCCCGGAGGGCGCCACCGCGGAGGGCCTCGGCCTCACCGGCGAGGAGACCTTCTCCTTCACCGGCGTGACCGAGCTCAACAACGGCACCACCCCGCGCACGGTCAAGGTCACCACCGACACCGGCGTGGAGTTCGACGCGGTCGTCCGCATCGACACCCCGGGTGAGGCGGACTACTACCGCAACGGCGGCATCATGCAGTACGTGCTGCGCTCGCTGATCCGCAACTAAGGATCACCGCCGGGCCCCATGGGCTCACGGGCCCTCGGGCTCACGGATCCAACTGAGGGCCGCACTCCGGTTTCGGAGTGCGGCCCTCAGTCTTGTCCCGTGGGGGGAGTTGTCAGGGATGCTGCTGCTACGGGCTCAGAGCCGGCAGCCCGACCGCATAGGAGACGAACGCTTCCCACTCGCGCCGGGTGAAGGCGAGCCGCGGTCCGTTCTTGTCCTTGGAGTCGCGGACGAGGACCGTGTCAGGGACAGCGGCGACCTCTACGCAGTCAGGGCCGTCGTTGCTGCTGTGGCTGCTCTTGGTCCACGTCAGCTCTGACAGGCCAGAAGGCTTGATCGTCATGCCTCTCCCCGCAACTTCTCGATGAAGGCCAGTGACTCCCGTGGCCTGAGAGCCTGCGCCCGGATGATCCAATACCGCCGGCGTGGTCCTCGCGGTCGGAGGCATCACTTGGATCTCTACGTTACGCAACTTGCCCAATTCCAGTAGGTGTTCGAGTTGGCGCCGCAGTACCATCCTTCCCCCGATGGGGCGGCAGAGCGTCACCTCTTCCTGGACAAAACTCAGAACGGGAGCAGGCGACCGATTGACGATCTGTTGTCGGGCCGGCGTCGTGCGCACCACCTGCTCATGCCTCTCCCGGTCGGGCGGGAGCTTGCTCAGGCCGACACACCGGGCTCCGGCCCACGATCGAGGGGTAACTCCCGGGTATGCATTGCCCCACCACCGGTGCGGCGTGGGGGCGACTCAGCGGCTGTCGGTGAGGGATCGACTGGATGAGAAGTGCGTGCATGGGCTTGGTGGAGTGAGGGCGCATGACCTCCAGCCAGCTCAGACCCTCATCCAGCAGGCGTCCCATGCGCGAAGCTCCTCCAGTCCAGGCGGACATGGGCCCGTGCGCTGGGAAAGGCTCAAGGTGAGTGGCAGGCCCGAGCTCTTTCGTGCTCATTTCTTCGCCTGGCGGGTGCGGGTGTGTCGGCGGGCGGGTTCGGCGGAATCTCACCCGGCACGGGCTCGGAGCCCTTCCATGTGGAGGGGAGGTGAAGTGCGCCCACTGGCGACAGTCGGCCGATGCCGCACGGATATGGTCGAGCTGACCAGCACGAACTGTGTGGTGCGGAACGAAAGTTGATGCGCCGCGCTCTGTACCCGAAAGGGAATCGTCTTGCGACAGTCTCTGCTCCGGCGAGGGTTGACCACCCTCGCCGCGACCGCCGTCCTGGCCGGTGGCGCGATGGCCATGGCGCCGACTGCCGGGGCCGTCGGCTCCTCACAGTGCAACTCGAACTACAGCAACATCGACTTCGATGTACTCAAGAGCAACGCCAACCTGCGCACCGGCCCCAGCAGCAACTACTCCTCGAAGGAGCACCTGGCCAAGTACACGAAGTTCTACTACTACTGCGAATACACCACCAAGAGCACCAGCTGGTACTACGGCAAGATCCTCACCGGAGCTCACAAGGGCACCAAGGGCTGGGTCTACGCCGACTACATAGGCATCAAGAAGCCGTAACCGCTGCGGCGACTGCCTGAACGAGGGGGCCGACGACCATGGGGCGTCGGCCCCCTCATCTCCCAAGGCCTGTACCACTGCGGACACGACGGTGATTGCCTGCCGTGGATGGTCCCCACGCGGCGTTCCGATGCCTATCGCACCACGCCGAGGACGAGAGCTGCCGTGGCCAGCCCCAGGTAGGCGCCGGGAAACGCGATGGTGTCGTATCGACGGGCGCGGACGTGTGCGGCGATGGCACCGATGAAGAACAGGACGAGCCCTGTCGCGGCGGCAACGCCGATGACGGGGACACGCATCAGCCCGAGGACGAGACCGGCGGCTCCCGCGGCCTTGAGCGCGGCGAGCCACGGGAGCCAGGTCCGCGGGAGCCCCACTGCGGCCGAGTTGGTGAGGACGAACTCGGCTCTCAGGAAGTCCGCGACGGCCATTCCGGCGTTGGCCAGGATGGCGATGACGGTGATGATCAGGTAGGCGGTGAACACGTGCCCTGCCTCTCAGCCGAGTGCGTCGTGAGGTCGGCGAGCTCTGCGTGCTCACCGTCAAAAAGCCTTCCCGAGCCCCCGGAGCGGCGTCCAATACCTGCGTCCATAACCTGACCGCATGGATGTGGACACTCGGCTGCTGCGCTACTTCGTCGCCGTGGCGGAGGAGGGGACCCTCACCCGCGCCGCGGAGCGATTGTTCGTGTCGCAGCCCGCGCTCACCAAGCAGATCAAGCAGCTGGAGACCCGGCTGGGAATGCGACTGTTCACGCGGTCGCGCACCGGCATGACCCTCACGGAACCGGGCCGGGCACTGGCAGAGCGGGTGCCCGCCCTGCTGGCCGACTGGGACCGGATGCTGCGGGAGACCAGGAGCGCGGCCGGCCGCGCAGCCCGCACGCTGCGGGTCGGCTCCATGGCCAGTGCCGCCAATGAGAGGACTCCGCACATCGTCGCGGAGTTCACCCGGCGCCGGCCGGGCTGGCGGGTGGACATGCGGCAGGCATCCTGGGGCGATCCGAGCGCCGGGCTCGCAGCCGGGGACGTCGACGTCGCCATCCTGCGCCTGCCCTTCCCCGGCCAGGACTCTCTGCGAACGGCGGTGCTGTTCTCCGAGCCCCGCTGGGTCGCCCTCCCCGAGGGGCACCCTTGCGCCGCGTCCGAGGTGATCCCCTTCCGGGAGCTGTGGGATGAGCCGTTCGTGGCCGCTCCCCGTGCATCGGGCCGGTGGCGGGATTACTGGCTGGCCACTGACGATCGCGAGGGTCACCCGGTCCGTATCGGGGCCGTCACCGACCAGCCGGACGACTGGCTCAGTGCCATCGCCCATGGCTATGGCATTGCTCTCGCCCCGGCCTCCGCCGCCCGCTTCTACGCCCGCCCCGGCATCACCTATCGCCCTGTCAGCGGCGTCGGCCCCAGTCGGGTCGGTGTCGCGTGGGCCCGTGCCGACGACACCGATCCCGTGGTTCAGGACTTCGTCCGCTGCTGCTTGGAGAACGGACCCCGGCCGGAGGAGACCATCGCGTGATCCACTGGCGGGGCAGACGGCACCCTGGACTGTCCGCATGGATCCGCAGGAAGTCCTAATCCATTTGTCGACCGGCCCCGCCCTGCGGAATCATCCGTCCATGGGACAGCCCTCCGAAAGTCTCTCGTTCGAGCAGGTCGAGCTGCGCCGGTGGAGTGTCGATGACCTCGACACCCTGTACCGGGCGGTCGGCGAGTCGCTCGACCATCTCCGCCCGTGGATGCCCTGGGCGGCCGAACACAGCCGGGAGCACTCCGCGGAGTTCCTGGTCCGTTCCCAGGTGGAGTGGATGTCGGGGGAGGCCCACAACTACGCGATCGTCGCCGACGGCACCGTGATCGGGAGCTGCGGACTGATGCGCCGGATCGGGCCCGGCGGGCTGGAGATCGGGTACTGGATCCACCCCGGCTGGACGGGACGGGGGCTCGCCACCATGGCCGCCGCGGCCCTGGTCCGGGAGGGCCGGTCGCTGCCGGGGATCGACCATCTGGAGATCCAGCACGACGAGGCCAACCACGCGAGCGCCGCCGTCCCCCGCCGTCTGGGCTTCACCCACGTCGAGCGGCGGGTACTCCCCGACGGGCCGCAGACGCCGGGTGAGGTGGGCATTCACTGGGTGTGGCGGCTCAACACCTCGGGCGAAACGAGCTGAACGTGCCCGGTACCTTCGTCAGCTCGGCCAGTACTCCGCGTGAGGGATCGCGCGTTCCCATGCTGCCTCGTACGCCCTTGCGTACTGCGCAGCCAATTCCGGGTCGTGCAGGACTTCCATGCGCGGATCGGTCCACTGGCCCTCACCGCTGAAGTGGTGCAGGATCACGGTTTCCTCGTCCATGACCCAGCCGTCGAGTGCGGGAAGGAGCAGATCACCCGCGCGCGATCGTGGCAGCCAACGGACGTCTTCACCCGCTGCGACGTTCGTGAACGTGCCGTCGTACTCGTACCGCACGTACTCACTCAGTGGCTCGGAGACGACACGCAGCCGCCGCATGACCACGCCCCGGCTGGTCGTCTCGGTCACCACGTCCAGCCATGAGCGCCACCAGGAATCCCGGTCTGCCGGGTCGTAACGGTGCCCTCCCTGCCAGCGGATGAACTCCGGATCATCGCGCATGTAGCTGTCCCGCATCTCAAGGTGCATCGCCGAGCGCTGCGCCTTTGCGAGGCATTCACGTACCGCTGTTGCCACCGTTGTCCTCACTGTCCGGGCGGGGGATGAACTGAAGCATGTTGGCGGGCAATCGGATCACAGTTTCGTGCTCCGGAACGTCTGTGGAGTGGCCCGGGACCGAACCGACCGTCTGCGCCTGCCGGATGGTCCCCTCATCGGCCTTCCACGATTGCATGATCAGGTCTCCGGCCGCTCCCGGACAGCCCGATCCGGGAGCAGCCGGGAGCGCGAGCGTCCAGCCGGCTCAGCCCAGCAGCTCCACCTCCGCCAGCGTCCCCCGGCCCCCCACCGCCTCCAGCCGGTAGTGCCGGTACGTGCCCGGGTGCGCGACCGCGAAGGCGCGGGTCTGCCGGTCCCAGGTGAACGACTCGTCCGGCCGCCGGTCCAGGACGGTCCACTTCTCGCCGTCGTCCGACCCCTTCAGGACCCACCCCGCCGGTGCCTCCGCCCTCTGCGACGAGGTGAGCGTGTAGTACACCACCCGTGCCGCCGACCGCGGCTCCACCGTGACCGAGGAGAGCGGGCCGTCCGTGCTCGATGTGTCGTCGAACAGGGCGGAGCCGTCGTTCACCGTCACATCGTCCATCGGCTTCGGCGGCTCGTCGCCCCGGGTGAGGGAGCCCGGCCCCGCGTCCTTCCCGGTGCCCCACGACGACGGCTTCGGGCCCATCGTGAACTCCAGCGTGCCGCCGCGCGCGATCTCCGCGTGCGGGAGCGCGGTCGAGGTCCAGGTCTTCCCGTTGACCTTCAGGCCCTGGACATAGACGTTCCGGGCGCTGTTCCGCGGGGCGGAGATCACCAGGTCACGGCCGCCCGCCAGGTGCACGGTCGCCTTGGTGAACAGCGGTGAGCCCACCGCGTACTCCGGGCTGCCCATCACCAGCGGATAGAAGCCCAGCGCGCTGAACAGGTACCAGGCTGACATCTCGCCGTTGTCCTCGTCGCCCGGGTAGCCCTGGCCGATCTCGCTGCCGAGGTAGAGCCGGGACAGCACCTCGCGCACGTGCTTCTGCGTCTTCCAGGGCTGGCCCGCCGCGTCGTACATGTACGGGATGTGGTGCGACACCTGGTTGCTGTGCCCGTACATGCCCATGCGCACATCCCGGGCCTCGGTCATCTCGTGGATGACGCCGCCGTACGAGCCCGCGTACTTCGGCTCGGCCGTCTCCGGAGTGGCGAAGAAGGTGTCGAGCTTCTCGGCGAAGGCGCGCTTCCCGCCGTACAGCGCGGCCAGGCCGCGGGTGTCCTGCGGGGCGGTGAAGGCGAAGTTCCAGCCGTTGGTCTCGGTGTAGTCGTGCCCCCAGACGCGCGGGTCGTAGGACGAGGGCGGCAGCCGCCAGTCGCCGGCCGGGTCCTTGCCCTGGAAGAAGTCGACCGCCGGGTCGAAGTGCTTGACGTAGTTCAGGGCGCGGTTGCGGAAGTACTCCGACTCCTCGCGGTACCGCGCCTTTCCGGTCTTCGCGTAGAGGGCCCTGCCCATCCGGGAGACGCCGAAGTCGTTGAGGTAGCCCTCCAGCGCCCAGGACATGCCCTCGCGGGTCGCGGTGCTGGTGTAGCCCTGGAAGACGGAGGTCTCCATGCCCTTGCGGCCGACGCCGGGGATGGGCGGGGCGACGGTGGCGTTCTTCAGCGCGGCCTCGTACGCGGTCCCGGCGTCGAGGTCCACGCCCTTGAGGTAGGCGTCGGCGAACGCCACGTCCGAGCTGGTGCCGGTCATCAGGTCGGCGTAGCCGGGGGAGGACCAGCGGGAGATCCAGCCGCCGTCCCGGTACTGCTGGACGAAACCGTCGGCCATCCGCCCGGCCCGCTCCGGGGTGAGCAGGGAGTACGCGGGCCAGGTGGTCCGGTAGGTGTCCCAGAAGCCGTTGTTGACGTAGACCTCGCCGTCCACGATCTTCGCGCCGGTCCGGGTCGGGGTGTTCGCGCCCGCCGGCGCGGAGAACGGACTGGCGTAGCGGTGCACCGGGTTCAGCGGTGTCCCGGTGTTCTCGAAGCCGGAGTTCGGATAGAGGTACAGCCGGTAGAGGTTGGAGTAGAGGGTGGTGAGCTGGTCCCGGGTGGCGCCCTCCACCTCGACCCGGCCGAGCAGTTCGTCCCACTGGTCCCGCGCCTGTTCCCGGACCGAGGCCAGGGTGGCCGTCTCCGGGATCTCGTGGGCGAGGTTGGCGCGCGCCTGGTCGACACCGATCAGCGAGGTGGCGATGCGCAGGGTCACGGTGCGGTCCGCGCCGGGCCGGAAGCGGAAGAAGCCGCCGACGTCGTTGCCCCCGCCGCCGCTGAGCCGGCCGCTGTCGCTGACCGGCGCGTCGAACACGCCGTACACGAAGAGCCGCGTGGCCCCGGTGGACAGCCCGCTGCGGACGTCGGAGAAGCCGGTCACCACACCGCGCGCGGGGTCGAGCGTGAGCCCGCCCTTGTTGTTCACGTTGTCGAATATCACGCTGGCGTCGTCCCGGGGGAAGGTGAAGCGCATCAGCGCCGCGTGGTCGCTCGGCGCGATCTCGGTGCGCAGCCCGTTGTCGAACGTGACGCCGTAGTAGTGCGGGCGGGCGGTCTCGTTCTCGTGGTGGAAGGGGAGGGCGCGGGCGGTGCGCCCGGCGTCCGGGGTGCCCGCCGCGGCGGACGGCATCACCTGGAACGTCTGCCGGTCGCCCATCCAGGGGCTGGGCTCGTGGCTGGCGGCGAAGGCCTGCACGGTGGGCAGGTTGGCGTCGTTGTTGGCCCGCGCGTACTCGTAGAGCCAGCTGGACGAACCGGCGTTGGTGACCGGCGTCCAGAAGTTGAAGCCGTTCGGGACGGCGGTGGCCGGGAAGGTGTTGCCGCGGGAGAAGGTGCCGCTGGAGTTGGTGCCGCGGGTGGTCACCGCGTGGTCCGCCGCATGGGCCGGGGGCGGTGCGGGCGGCTCGGGGGCGATCGCGATGTCGTCCACCCAGCCGCGGAACTTCGCCGGTCCCTTCGGGGCGTCGTAGGCGACGAGGATCCGGTCGATCGTCCTGCCCGCGGCGACCCGGCCGATCGCGGACTCCTTGTGGTTCCACTGGTTGACGTACAGGGTCTTCGACGCGGCCTGGCCCTGCGGGGTCAGCGGGGCGCCGTGCTGGTCGACGGCGCCGAGCTCGCTCAGATAGCTGCCGTCGGTGAACGCCAGGTCCACCGCGACCCGGGTGGCCGGATAGGTCAGGTCGCCCTCGGTGAGCGAGGGGTGGATCCGGTAGGAGAGCCGGGTCGTCGGGGTGACGGCCGTGTCGACGTCGAAGACCTTGTTGTACGAGTAGGCGCGGCCCGCGGCCTGGTGGACCCCCGCGTAGCGCAGCGCCCGGACGCCGGTGAACCCGGCGTTGGCCTTCCCGGTGGGGGAGCCGGCCGGGCCCCGGTCGGGATAGCTGCGCATGTCGGAGGCGGACGGTGTGGTGTCGTCGCCGTTGGAGAACTGCACCTCGGCGAGCTGGGTGAGCTGCTCACCGGCGTTCCGGGTGATGTCCAGCCGGTAGTGCCGGTACGCGTGGGTGTTCCGGGCCGGGAACGTGCGGGTCTGCTGGCGCTCCTCGAAGACCTCGGACTCGCGGGTGTCCAGCGGCGTCCAGTTCTCGCCGTCGTCGGAGCCCAGGAAGGTCCAGTCCCGCGGGTCGCGCCCGGCCGCGTCGTTGGCGGAGGTGAGGGCGTAGCGCACCACGGCCACCGGCTCCGCGAGGTCGAACTCCAGCCAGGCGGAGTCGTCGAACACCAGCCATTTGCTGCCGGTCTCGCCGTCGACGAGGTTCTCCTTGATCTCCCCGGCGGCGGTGTTCTCGGCGCTGGCCCGCACCTCCGTCACCCGGTCCGTCACATCGCCCGGCAGCCCCGGGGAGTAGCCGCCGTCGACCCCGGACGCCTTCTTCCGGCCGTCCGGACCGGTCTCCACAGTGTTGCTCCAGGTGGGCTGGGGATCGCCGGTCTCGAAGGAGGTGGTGAACTCCTCGGTGACCTCCACGGGTTGGCGGGGGAGCGCCGCCCGGGCCGCTTCCGCTGCCGCTCCCGGTAGTGCCGAGGCCAGGACGACGACGGCCGCCACCAGGGCGGCCGTACGTCCGTGACCTCGCCATCGCCTGCGCTGCATGTCCAGCCCCTCCAACGAATTCGACAACGTTGTCACACCGGTTGCGCAGAGCTTAGTAATGGTGGATGGGGCGGACGGTGTCAAGGCGGCGGGTGGTACCACTCTGACGGGTCATCGGCGGATTGCCGGGTGGGGCACGCCGTGCGTTCCGCTTTTGTCCGGGCGCCGGAGACCCGCATGCGGCCGAGGTCTCAACTCGGGAAATCTGTTGTCCAAACTTGTATTCGATCTTGCCCAGTTGACCGCGAATGGACTATACCTGTCGGCGTCCGAGGGCCGTAGGGCAGACAGGCCCCAGGCGGTCACGGACCCGGAGGGACGGGTGCGGCGGGGCGCGAGGAGCGCCGGTCGCCGCGGTACTCCAGTCATCCCGGCGCACACCCTGCACGACCCGAGCTTCAACGACCGCGGTGCCGGGCAGGCTCCCGTACACCGCCTGAGTCCTGGAGAAGGCGAGGACTTGAGCATGGGATCCACCTCTGAGTACGGGCGTCGTGACGTGATCAGGAGGGCGGCGGCGCTCGGCCTGATCGCGGTGCCGTCGATGAGCGCGCTCAGCGCGTGTGCGACCAGCGAGAGCGACGGCGACAAGCCGGTCGACAAGGGCGAGAAGTCGGAGAAGAACCCGCTCGGCGTCAACGCCGGAGCCCCCCTGGACGTTGTCATCTTCGACGGCGGCTTCGGAGAGCAGTACGCCAAGGACGCGGAGGCGGAGTACCGGAAGGCGTATCCCAAGGCCAAGGTCGCGCACGCCTCCACCCAGAAGATCCAGTCCACGCTCCAGCCCCGGTTCAACGGCGGGACCCCGCCGGACCTCATCGACAACTCCGGTGCCGAACAGATGGACTTCGGCACCCTGGTGTCGAAGAACCAGCTCACCGACCTGACCGAACTGCTCGACGCCCCGTCCGTGGACGACCCGTCCAAGAAGGTCCGCGACACCCTGCGGCCGGGCGTCGTGGAGATGGGGCAGTTCGACGGCAAGCCCGTCTGGATCCTCTACTACGCCTACACGGTCTACGGCGTCTGGTACTCGCGCTCCACCCTGGAGAAGAACGACTGGGAGTACCCCGAGACCTGGGACGACATGCTCAAGGTCTGTGCCGCGGCCAAGAAGAAGGGCATCGCCGGCTGGACCTACCCCGGCAAGTACCCCTACTACCTGCCGTTCAGCCTCTACCCGTTCATCGCCAAGATCGGCGGCGCCGACGTCCTGAAGGCGATCGACAACCTGGAGCCGAACGCCTGGAAGCACCCCGCGGTCAAGGCGGCCTTCGAGGCGTACTACGAACTCCACCAGAAGGGCTACATCCTCAAGGGGACGCCCGGCCTGACGCACATCGAGGCGCAGACGGCATGGACCGGCGGCAAGGCCCTGTTCATACCGAACGGTTCCTGGGTGGAGAACGAGGCCAAGAAGACCACGCCCAAGGGGTTCGGGATGACCGTCGGCGCGCCGTCGGGCCTGGACTCCTCCGACCGGATGCCGTTCGGCACCCTGTGGGCGTCCGGCGGCGAGCCGTTCGTCGTGCCCCGGTCGGCGAAGAACCCGCAGGGCGGCATGGAGCTGCTGCGCATCATGCTCGGCGAGAAGTCGTCGAAGAACTTCACCCGGCAGGTCTCCTCGCTCACCTCCCTCAACGGCGGCACCGAGGGACTCACCCTCCCGCCGGGGCTGAAGTCCGCCACCGAGGCCCTGGACAAGGCCGGGGAGAACATCGTCAACCCGCGGATCCAGGACTGGTACGTCGCCCTGCAGAAGGAGAAGATCGGCGTCGCCGCGCTCGGCGAGATGATGGCCGGCCGGATGACCCCGGTGGAGTGCGTCGCGAAGTGCCAGAAGTTCGCCGACGAGACCGCCAAGGACGACGCCGTCAAGAAGTACCGGCACTGACGTTGCGGACCAACGCGTCACCAGCGGCGGCGCCCTCAGGGGAGGATCGGGGTCGGTAGGGAATGCAGCACGGCAAGTACCGCTTCGTCGCGGGGTTTCTGGCCCTGCCTCTGGCGATCTACGCAGTCTTCGTGATCTCGCCCTTCGTCCAGGCCATCTACTACTCGTTCACGGACTGGACCGGGCTGAGCCCCGACTTCTCCATGGTCGGCCTCCGCAACTACCAGCGGATGCTGCTCGACGACATCTTCTGGACGGCGCTGGGCAACAACCTGCTGCTGCTCCTCGTGCTGCCGCTGGTGACGCTCGGGCTGGGGCTGTTCCTCGCCTTCATGCTGAACGTCGGCGGCCGGCGCCGGAAGAACGCGGCGATCGGCGGAGTGCGCGGCTCCGGCCTCTACAAGATCGTCTACTTCTTTCCGCAGGTCCTCTCGATCGCCATCGTCGCGCTGCTGTTCCAGTTCGCGTACAACCCCAACAGCGGTGCGCTGAACTCGTTCCTCCAGGCCGTCGGGCTGGACTCGGTGCAGCCCGACTGGCTGGGCGATCCCGATCTGGCGCTGTGGTGCGTCATGGCGGTGATGGTCTGGAGCAATGTCGGCTTCTACGTGGTGCTCTTCTCCGCCGGGATGAGTTCGATCCCGAAGGACTTCTACGAGGCGGCGCTGCTCGACGGGGCCAACCGCTTTCACACCTTCTGGCGGATCACGCTGCCGCTGTTGTGGGACACCGTGCAGACCGGCTGGATCTACATGGGGATCCTCTCGCTCGACGCGTTCTCCTTCGCCGTCGTGCAGATCATGACGGTGGGGCCGGGCGGACCGGCCTACTCCACCGAGGTCCTGTCCTTCTTCCTCTACACCAAGGCGTTCCGGGACGGACAGGCCGGCTACGCGACCTCGCTCGGCGTGGCCCTGCTGATCGTCACCCTGCTGTTCGCGTTCGTCGTCATGAAGCTCGGCCGGCGCGAGCGGCTGGAGTACTGATGGCGGGGACGACGACGGGGACGACGGTGGCGGGGACGGCCGTACCGAGGGCCGGGACGGCGGCACCGATGATCACGACGGCAGGACCGAGAGCCGGGACGGCCGTACCGAGGGCCGCAGCGGCAGGACTGACGACCGGGACGGCCGTACCGATGGCCTTAACGGCCGCACCGATGGCTGTGACGGCGTTACCGATCGCGAGGACGCCGCACCGGACCCACCGCCCGAACGCCGACCTGGGGGTAGCACCGTGACCGCGCAAGCAGAACCCTCGGACCTCCCGGGCGTGACGAAGGCGGACGGGCGGCCCGTCCCCGGTGCCCCCGCGCCGGCCCTGCCGCGGCAGCGGGGGGTGCTCGGGGCCGGCGGTGGCCGCCCGGACCGCGGGTCGGACGGCGAGGGCCGCGTCCTCAACGTGTTCTCGCACGGTGTGCTGGTGGTCTGGGGGCTGCTGGTCACCATGCCGCTGATCTGGGCGGTGATGAGCTCGGTCAAGGACGACCGGGAGATCTTCACCTCGCCCTGGGCGCTGCCGTCCGCCCTGCATCTGGACAACTGGACGCGCGCCTGGACCAAGGCGCACATGGGGGACTACTTCTTCAACACCGCGGTGGTCGTGGGCGGCGGGCTGATCGGCACCATGCTGCTCGGCTCGATGGCCGCCTATGTGCTGGCCCGCTTCGAGTTCCCGGGCAGCCGCTTCCTGTACTACCTGTTCGTCGGCGGGATGAGCTTCCCCGTCATCCTCGCGCTGGTGCCGCTGTTCTTCGTCATGAAGAACATGGGGCTGCTGAACACCTACCACGGCCTGATCCTGGCCTACATCGCCTACTCGTTGCCGTTCACCGTCTTCTTCCTGACCGCCTTCTTCCGCACCCTGCCCACCTCGGTGGCGGAGGCGGCGCTGATCGACGGGGCCTCGCACACCCGGACGTTCTTCCAGGTCATGCTGCCGATGGCGAAGCCCGGCCTGATCAGCGTCGGAATCTTCAACTTCCTGGGGCAGTGGAACCAGTACCTGCTGCCGACGGTGCTCAACACCGGACCGGACCGGAAGCTGCTCACCCAGGGCCTGGTCCAGCTCGCCGTCAGCCAGGGGTACAAGGGGGACTGGTCGGGGCTCTTCGCCGGTCTGGTCATGGCCATGCTGCCGGTGCTCGCCGTGTACATCGTCTTCCAGCGACAGGTACAGGCCGGCCTCACCGCGGGGGCGCTCAAGTAGCGGGAGCGGCGAGGGAGGTCGGGCCGGACGGGGAAGGCCCCGGCGGTCGGTGGAGTGGGCCCGCCGGGGCCTTCTGGGGTCGCCCGGGACAGCAGTTGAGGAGGAGACCGGTGACCGCACCGAGCACCAGCGACGAGACGGTGATCCGCATCTACGGGCCCGGGCAGGTTTCGCCCCTGCTGGACGTCGTCGCCGACATCTGGGCCGACGCTCACCCCGAGTTGGTGGACCACCCTTCCGACGAGTTCGCCGGCCTGTCCGTCCCGGCGCTGCGCCGCCAGATAACCGGCCACCTCAAGCACGAAGGCTTCACGATGGTCCTGGGCTACGCATCCGGTACGCCGGTGGGGTTCGGCTACGCCTTCCCCTGCACCGCCGCCTACTGGTTCGGGCACGATCTCGCCGAGCGGGTCCCGGCAGGGGCCCGGACCGAGCGGCTGATGGGACTCTGCGAGCTCGCGGTCCGGCCGCCGTGGCAGTCCCGGGGCATCGGCACAGGCCTGCACGATGCGCTCCTGACCGCCATCAACCCCCGCTGGTCCTCCCTGCTGGCACTGCCGTCCAACCGCCGTGGACATGACCTCTACGCCCGCCTCGGATACACCTGCGCAGGCCCCTACCTGAACACGGCCGACGGCCCGACATTCGATCTGCTGCTCCTCCGGGTCGACGGTGCTGCCGACGCCGCACACGGACGGGTCGGGCCGCCGTGAGGGCCACGGGCACGGACGCGGGCACGCGCGACGTGGCTGATCCGCACCGTCCGGTGCCCTCGGGCGGGGTCCGTTTCCGGCCATTCGGCCGGGAGCGGGCTCCTACCCGTTCCCTTTCCTGCTCCGGGCGAGCAGGTCCCGACAGGCTGCATAGCATGGCGCTCATCCGATGCCTGGACCGCTCAAGGCCTTGACGGGAAACAACGTCTGGGGCTCTGCTTAGAGTTCATATGTTGTATACGACGGGGTCTCATCGGCGCGGCTCCGTCCTGCCCCAGGTGGGAGTGATCAGAGCGTGGAGACTCCGGGATCGCAGTCGTCGCTGCACCGGGCCAATCTGGAGCGCGTCGTCCGCGCGGTGCGGCTGGCCGGCTCGCTCACCCAGGCGGAGATCGCCCGGAGCACCGGGCTGTCCGCCGCCACGGTCTCCAACATCGTCCGGGAGCTGAAGGACGGCGGAACGGTCCAGGTCACCCCCACGTCGGCGGGGGGCCGGCGGGCCCGCAGCGTCTCGCTGAGCGGGGACGCCGGCGTCGTGGTGGGTGTGGACTTCGGCCACACCCACCTGCGGGTCGCGATCGGCAACCTGGCCCATGAGGTGCTCGCCGAGGAGTCCGAGCCGCTGGATGTCGACGCCTCGGCCGCCCAGGGCTTCGACCGGGCGGAACTGCTGGTCAACCGCCTGATCGCGGGCACGGACATCCGTCCGGACAAGGTCATCGGGGTGGGCCTCGGCGTGCCCGGCCCGATCGACGTGGAGACCGGGACCCTCGGCTCCACCGCGATCCTCCCGGGCTGGGTGGGCATCAACCCGCGCGAGGAGCTCTCGGAGCGCCTCGGGGTGCCGGTGCACGTCGACAACGACGCCAACCTGGGCGCCCTCGGCGAGCTGGTCTGGGGCGGCGGGCGCGGGGTGAAGGACCTGGCGTACATCAAGGTGGCCAGCGGCGTCGGCGCCGGTCTGGTGATCAACGGACAGATCTACCGCGGGCCCGGCGGCACGGCCGGGGAGATCGGGCACATCACGCTCGACGAGTCCGGGCCGGTGTGCCGCTGCGGCAACCGCGGCTGCCTGGAGACCTTCACCGCGGCCCGCTACATCCTGGGGCTGCTGCACTCCAGCCACGGCCCCGACCTGACCGTGGAGCGCATGGTGCAGCTCGCCCGGGAGGGCGACCCCGGCTGCCGCCGGGTGATCGGCGACGTGGGCCGGCACATCGGCAGCGGCGTGGCGAACCTCTGCAACCTGCTCAACCCCAGCCGGGTGGTGCTCGGCGGGGACCTCGCGGAGGCCGGCGAGCTGGTCCTGGCGCCCATCCGGGAGTCGGTCGCGCGGTACGCGATCCCCAGCGCGGCGCGGCGGCTGTCGGTCGTCCCGGGGGCCCTCGGCGGCCGCGCCGAGGTGCTCGGCGCGCTGGCGCTCGTCCTCAACGAGATGGGCGATTCCACCCTTTTGGACGGTTCTGTACCCGCTGCGGCGCCTGCCTTCACTTAGATAACGAATGGCACCGTTGCCATCTCGTTAAGAATTTACTTCTTGACGCCCGACGGGCGGCCGAGTTGACTTCCAGCCACCTCGGCCGCCCACGTCGCGGCCTCGTCAGGGAGGTTCCACATGAACGCAACGATGCGTCGCGTCGTGATCGGTACGGCCGCTGTCTCCATGGCGCTGTCCATGGCCGCGTGCGGCAAGGCGGGAAGCGCAGGCGGGGACGGCGACAACAAGACCATCGGTCTGCTGCTGCCGGAGAACAAGACGACCCGGTACGAGACCTTCGACCGGCCGCTCATCAAGGCGAAGATCAAGTCCCTCTGCAAGGACTGCGACGTCGCCTACAACAACGCCAACCAGGACACCGAGACCCAGAAGAAGCAGTTCGACGCCCTGATCACCAAGGGCGTGAAGGTCATCATCCTGGACCCGGTCGACGCCACCGCCACCCGGTCCTGGGTGGACGCCGCCGCCAGGAAGGGCGTGAAGGTCGTGGCCTACGACCGGCTCGCCGAGGGCGACATTTCGGCATACGTGTCCTACGACAACGAGAAGATCGGCCAGCTCCAGGGCGAGGGCGTGCTCAACGCGCTCGGCGACGACGCCGAGGACAGCCGGGTCGTGATGATCAACGGCTCGCCGACCGACCCCAACGCCGCCCTCTTCAAGGCCGGCGCCCACAAGGTGCTCGACGGCAAGGTGAAGAAGGTCGTCTACGAGCAGGACATCCCCGACTGGTCCCCGGACGAGGCCAACCGCAAGATGGCCGCCGCCATCACCTCCCTCGGCAAGGACGGCTTCGACGCGGTCTACTCCGCCAACGACGGCATGGCCGGCGGCATCACCACCGCCCTGAAGTCCTCCGGCATCAAGGACGTCCCGGTGGGCGGCCAGGACTCCGAGCTCGCCGGTCTCCAGCGGATCCTCGGCGGCTCGCAGACCTTCACCATCTACAAGGGCATCAAGCCCGAGGCCGAGACCACCGCCGAGATCGCGGTGAAGCTCCTCAAGGGCGAGAAGATCGACTCCGTGGCCCCGGAGACGGCCGCCAGCAAGAGCAAGAAGGGCATCCCCACCAAGCTCTACGACGCCACGATCGTGACCAAGGACAACATCAAGGACACGATCCTCAAGGACGAGGTGTACACGGCCGACCAGATCTGCACGGCCGACTTCGCCAAGGCCTGCAAGGCAGCCGGCATCAAGTAGCGGCCCGGCCGCCCGCGCCCGCCTCCCGCGCCGCGCGGCCGGCCGGTCCGCCTCCCGCGCCGCGCGGCCGCCCGCCTCCCGCCGGCCGGTCCGCCACGGACCCGCCGCCCGTTGGGCCGACAGGCGTACGGCCCCCGGCCGTACGCCGGAAGCCCGTCCCGGCGCCCGCCCCGCCTCCACGCCACCGGCGGGGCGGCTGCCGGACAATCCCCGCGGTCCCCCTTCCTCCCCCGTCCACCGCGCACCGTTCCCCTGCGCGGCACCCCCGCCCTCCCGGCGGCGAAGGAGATGATTCACGTGTCCGCTACGCCCGTGCTGGCGTTGCGCGGGGTCTCCAAGCGGTTCGGCGCCGTCCAGGCGCTCACCGACGTCCATCTGGAGATCCACCCCGGCGAGGTGGTCGCCCTCGTCGGCGACAACGGCGCCGGAAAGTCCACCCTCGTCAAGACGATCGCGGGCGTGCACCCGATCGACGAGGGCGTCATCGAGTGGGAAGCCCGGCCGGTCCGCATCGACCGCCCGCACGACGCCCAGGAGCTGGGCGTCGCCACCGTCTACCAGGACCTCGCGCTCTGCGACAACCTCGACGTCGTCGCCAACCTCTTCCTCGGCCGCGAACTGCGCCGCGCCGGCGTCATCGACGAGGTGGCGATGGAGAAGCGGGCCAAGGAGCTGCTGGACACGCTCTCCATCCGCATCCCCAGCGTGCGCATCCCGATCGCGTCCCTCTCCGGCGGTCAGCGCCAGGTCGTCGCCATCGCCCGCGCGCTGATCGGCGAGCCCAAGGTCGTCATCCTCGACGAGCCCACCGCGGCCCTTGGCGTCGAACAGACCGCGCAGGTCCTCGACCTGGTCGAACGGCTCCGCGAGCGCGGTCTCGGCGTCATCCTCATCAGCCACAACATGGCCGATGTGAAGGCCGTGGCCGACCGCGTCGCGGTGCTGCGCCTCGGACGCAACAACGGTGTCTTCCCGGTCAAGGACACCTCCCACGAAGAGATCATCGCGGCGATCACGGGTGCCACGGACAACGCCGTGACCCGCCGTCAGGCGCGGACCGCGGAGGCGGCGACATGAGCGACACCGTCAAGGACCCGCTGCAGGACGACGGCAGCACCCCGGAGGACGGCGGCGCCGTCACCGTCGTCGACGACAGCGCGGCGCCCATCCCCGCCGTCGACCCCCGGCTGCTGGTCCGCGAAGAGGGCCTCAAGGGCTATCTGACCGAGTTCAAGCGGAAGGTGCGCGGCGGCGAGCTCGGCTCGATCCCCGTCGTCCTCGGCCTGATCGCCATCGGGATCATCTTCCAGTCGCTCGACGCGAGCTTCCTCGCCGCCGACAGCCTCAGCAACATCAGCATCTACATCGCCGGCCAGGGCATCATGGCCGTCGGCATCGTCTTCGTCCTGCTGCTGGGCGAGATCGACCTGTCGGTGGGCTCGGTCGCCGGTGTCGGCGCCGCCATCTGGGCGGTGCTCAGCGTCTCGCACGGCATGAACGACGGAGTCGCCGTCCTCGCCGCGATCGCCGCGGGCGCCCTGATCGGCGCCTTCCACGGCTTCTTCTTCGCCCGGATCGGCGTCCCGGCGTTCGTGGTGACGCTGGCCGGCTTCCTCGGCTGGAGCGGTCTGCAGATCTGGCTGATGGGCAGCGAGGGCAGCATCAACACGCCCAGCGGCAGCATCGTGGAGAACCTCACCAACTACTTCTTCGAGGACATCGCCGCCGCCTACGGGCTGGCCCTGGTGGCCGTGCTCGCCTACCTCGCCTCCATGCTGCTGGACACCCGCCGGCGGCGGGCCGCGCAGCTGCCCGCCCGCCCGACCAGCGAGATCGTGCTGCGGACGACCGTCCTGGCGGTGGTCGTGTTCGCCGCCGCCTACGAGCTCAACCAGTCGCGCGGCCTGCCGCTCGCCCTGGTGATCTTCCTGGCGGTCCTGGTCCTCACCGACTTCGTGGTCCGCCGCACCACCTACGGCCGGCAGATCTTCGCGGTCGGCGGCAGCACCGAGGCCGCCCGCCGCGCCGGTATCAACGTCGAGTGGATCCGGATCTCGGTCTTCACCATCGCCGGCACGCTCGCGGTGGTCGGCGGACTGTTCATCGCCAGCCAGTCCGGCGGCGCCACCAAGAGCCTGGGCGCCGGCAACGTCCTGATGAACGTGATCGCCGCGGCCGTCATCGGCGGCACCAGCCTCTTCGGCGGACGCGGCAAGATCTGGTCCGCGCTGCTGGGCATGCTGGTCATCCAGTCGATCCAGCAGGGTCTGAACCTGCTCGGCATGGCCAGCGAGATCCAGTACATGATCACCGGCGCGGTGCTGCTGGCCGCCGTCGTGATCGACTCGGTCTCCCGGCGGACCCAGAAATCGGCGGGCCGCACCTGACCGGCCGGCCCCGCCCCCGCACGTGCCCGGCGCCTCCTCGGCGCCGGGCACGTGCGCTTTATCACGTCTGCGCCATTCGCGTGACGTAGATCGCCACGGCCCCTCCCACGCCGCCACGGGCGGAAGATTAGACTCGTCGGACCGGCAAGGATCGACAGGCGAAACTCGACAGCAAGGAGGCACGGGTGGCGCTGCTGACCCGCATTACGGGACCGCGCGATCTGGACCGGCTCGGTCCGGAGCAGCTGGACCAGCTGGCGGGAGAGATCCGGACCTTCCTCGTCGACGCCGTCTCCAAGACCGGTGGACACCTGGGGCCCAACCTCGGTGTCGTCGAGCTGACCATCGCCCTGCACCGGGTGTTCGACTCCCCGCGGGACAAGGTGCTGTTCGACACCGGGCACCAGTCCTACGTGCACAAGCTGCTCACCGGCCGCCAGGACTTCTCCAAGCTCAAGAGCAAGGGCGGGCTGTCCGGCTACCCCTCGCGCGCCGAGTCCGAGCACGACGTCATCGAGAACAGCCACGCCTCCACCGTCCTGGGCTGGGCGGAGGGCATCGCCAAGGCCAACCAGCTGCGCAAGAAGGACGACCACGTCGTCGCGGTCATCGGCGACGGCGCCCTGACCGGCGGCATGGCCTGGGAGGCGCTCAACAACATCGCCGCCGCCAAGGACCGCCCGCTCGTCATCGTCGTCAACGACAACGAGCGCTCCTACGCGCCCACCATCGGCGGCCTCGCCAACCACCTGGCCACGCTGCGCACCACCGACGGCTACGAGCGCTTCCTCGCCCGCGGCAAGGAGGTGCTCAACCGCACCCCGGTCGTCGGCAGGCCCCTCTACGAGACGCTGCACGGCGCCAAGAAGGGCCTGAAGGACTTCATCGCCCCGCAGGGCATGTTCGAGGACCTGGGCCTGAAGTACGTCGGCCCGATCGACGGCCACGACCTGGAGGCCCTGGAGTCCGCCCTGCAGCGCGCCAAGCGCTTCGGCGGCCCGGTCATCGTGCACTGCCTCACCGAGAAGGGCCGCGGCTACCAGCCCGCCCTCCAGGACGAGGCCGACCGCTTCCACGCCGTCGGCAAGATCCACCCCGACACCGGTCTGCCGATCGCCGCCTCCGGCGCCGACTGGACCTCGGTCTTCGGCGAGGAGATGGTCAAGCTCGGCCACGAGCGCGAGGACATCGTCGCCATCACCGCGGCCATGCTCCAGCCGGTCGGCCTGGACAAGTTCGCCAAGGCGTTCCCGGACCGCGTCTACGACGTCGGCATCGCCGAGCAGCACGGGGCCGTCTCGGCCGCGGGCCTGGCCACCGGCGGCGTGCACCCGGTCTTCGCCGTCTACGCCACCTTCCTCAACCGCGCCTTCGACCAGGTCCTCATGGACGTCGCCCTGCACCAGTGCGGAGTGACGTTCGTGCTGGACCGCGCCGGGGTCACCGGCACGGACGGCGCGTCGCACAACGGCATGTGGGACATGTCGATCCTCCAGGTCGTCCCCGGCCTGCGGATCGCCGCCCCGCGCGACGCCGACCAGGTCCGCGCCCAGCTGCGCGAGGCCGTCGAGGTCGACGACGCCCCCACCGTGGTGCGCTACTCCAAGGGCGCGGTCGGCCCGGCGGTCCAGGCCGTGGGCCGGGTCGGCGGCATGGACGTGCTGCACAAGCCGGAGGACGCCTCCTCCGCCGACGTCCTCCTGGTCTCGGTCGGCGCCCTCGCCCCGATGTGCCTGGAGATCGCCGGTCTCCTCGACAAGCAGGGCATCTCCACGACCGTGGTCGACCCCCGCTGGGTCAAGCCGGTCGACGAGCAGCTGCCCGCCCTCGCCGAGCAGCACCGGGTCGTCGTCACCGTGGAGGACAACTGCCGCGCCGGAGGCGTCGGTTCCGCCGTCTCCCAGGCCCTGCGCGACGCGGGGGTCGACGTACCGCTGCGCGACTTCGGCATCCCGGCCCGCTTCCTCGACCACGCCTCCCGCAAGGAGGTCATGGCGGAGATCGGCCTGACCGCGCCGGACATCGCCCGCCAGGTCACCGGTCTCGTCGCCAAGCTCGACGGCCGCTACGAGGACGAGCCGGCCGAGGCCACCCGCGACTGACCTCGAACCGACGCACACCGGCACCGGGCCGGTCGGAGCACCTGACGGGTACTCCGACCGGCCCATTGCATGTGTCGCCCGCCGACTCCCTCGGGTGAATCCCCTTCTCCCTCCGGGTGTGGCCCCGGCCCTGCCGCCCGGGTGCGAGAACGTATCGCGGACGGCCAAGCGTGGAGGTGCGCCGGTGAGCAGCATGCAGGAACCCAGGAGCCGCGATGTGGGAGGCGGCGTTTTCCGGACCAAGACGGTCGAGCAGTCCATCCAGGACACCGAGGAGCCAGAGCACCAGCTACGCAAGTCCCTCTCCGCCTTCGACCTCATGGTCTTCGGCGTCGGTGTCATCATCGGCACCGGCATCTTCGTCCTCACCGGAGCGGTGGCGAAGGAGAACGCCGGACCCGCCACCGCCCTCGCCTTCGTGGCCGCGGGCATCGTGTGCGCCCTGGCGGCCCTCTGCTACGCCGAGTTCGCCTCGACGGTGCCGGTGGCCGGGTCCGCGTACACCTTCAGCTACGCCTCCATCGGCGAACTCCCGGCCTGGATCATCGGCTGGGACCTGGTGCTGGAGTTCGCCCTGGGCACCGCGGTGGTCGCCGTCGGCTGGTCGGGCTATGTGCGGTCGCTGATGGACAACGCGGGCTGGCACCTGCCCGACTACCTGTCCGGTCCCGACGTGGTGACGGAGGGCGTCGGCTTCGACCTGCTGGCGTTCCTGCTGGTGCTGCTGCTGACGGTGATCCTGGTCGTCGGGGTGAAGCTGTCCGCCCGGCTCACCGCCCTCGTGGTGGGCATCAAGGTGACGGTGGTGCTGATCGTCATCATCGCCGGGGCCTTCTTCATCGACGGCGCCAACTACGACCCGTTCATCCCGCCCGCCTCGGGGGAGGTCGCCGGCTCCGGCCTGGACGCGCCCCTGGTCCAGCTGATGTTCGGCTACGAGCCGACGACCTTCGGCTGGCAGGGCATCTTCACCGCGGCCTCGGTGGTCTTCTTCGCCTTCATCGGCTTCGACGTCGTCGCCACCACGGCCGAGGAGACCCGGAACCCGCAGCGGGACATGCCGCGCGGCATCCTCGGCTCGCTCCTCATCTGCACCGTGCTCTACGTCGCGGTCTCGATCGTGGTCACCGGCATGCAGAAATACACGGAGCTGTCGGTGGACGCGCCACTCGCGGACGCCTTCAAGGCGACCGGCCATCCCTGGTACGCGGGCGCCATCAGCTTCGGGGCGGCCGTCGGACTCACCACGGTCTGCATGATTCTGCTGCTGGGTCAGACCCGGGTGTTCTTCGCGATGAGCCGGGACGGGCTGCTGCCGCGGTTCTTCTCCAAGACCCACCCGCACTTCGGCACCCCGTACCGGCCGACGATCCTGCTCGGCTGCGTCATCGCCGTCATCGCGGGCTTCACCAGCATCTCCGAGCTGGCGACCCTGGTGAACATCGGCACCCTGTTCGCCTTCGTCGTGGTGGCCATCGGCGTGATCGTCCTGCGCCGCACCCGCCCCGACCTGCCCCGCGCCTTCCGCACCCCGTGGGTTCCGGTCCTGCCGATCCTGTCGGTCTGCGCCTCGCTCTGGCTGATGATCAACCTGCCGGCCGAGACCTGGGTGCGGTTCGGCGGCTGGATGATCCTCGGCGTCATCGTGTACTTCCTCTACGGGCGGAAGCACAGCCGGATGAACCCGACGTCGACGCGGCGCTGACGGCACCGCACCGCACACACCGCACGCGTGGGGCCCCGGGCAGCCGCCCGGGGCCCCACGCGCATGCCGGCATTGCTTCCGAGCCCTCCGAGCCCTCTCCGAGCCCTCCGACGGCCTCACGGGCCTCCTGACATCCCTCAGGAGGCGCCGCCCCGGACCTCCCCGGCGCTCAGTCCTTCTCCCGGGCCTCCGGGCGCACGGCACGCGGACCGGCGTACGCGGCCCCGTGTTCGGCCACCCGCCGGCGCAGCTCCCGGTCGGAGGTGATGACGAGCGTCCGCCGCCCCGAGGCCTCTTGGGCCACCTCCACGATCCGGTCGTCGCCGCTCCCGGACGCCGGCTCCACCCGGATCCCCGGTACCGACTCCACGTTCCGTGCCGCGCCCTCGACCACGAGCACCACGTCCACCGGAGTGTTCACGGCCCACTCGGGCACGTTCCGCGCCGGTGGCAGCCCCTCGGCCGCCACCCGGACCAGCCGGTCCCGCAGGCGTTCGGCGGCACCGTGCCGGTCCCGCCACCAGCCGTCCGGGACGGATCCCACCGTGTTGGCCGCGTCCACGATCACCAGGGGCCGTTCTGCCGTCTCCACGGAGCCAGCCTGTCACGGCCGTCCGCCGCCGCGCCCGCCCTTCGGCGTTCCCGGTGCGGCACAGCACGAAGGCGGCACAGAACGAATGCGACACAGCAGAACAGCAGACATGCCGCACAGCACGAAGCGCCGGGCCCGGCCCCCGCGAAAGGAGGGCGCGGGCCCGGCGCTTCAGCCGGACCGTGGGGTTCCCGCGGTCGTTACGCCGGGACGCTCGCGACGCCGAGCTCGAGGAACCGCTTGCCGTTCACCCGCTCCGAGACACCCTCGCGGTCCAGGTACGGCGTGATGCCGCCCAGGTGGAAGGGCCAGCCGGCGCCGGTGATCAGGCACAGGTCGATGTCCTGGGCCTCCGCCACGACGCCCTCGTCCAGCATCAGGCCGATCTCCTGAGCCACGGCGTCCAGCACGCGGGCGCGCACCTGCTCCTCGGTCAGGACGGTGTCGCCCTGCACCAGGAGGGCGGCGACCTCGGGGTCCAGCTCCGGCTTGCCGGAGTCGTAGACGTAGAAGCCGCGCTTGCCGGCCTTGACCACCGCGGCCAGGTTCTTGGAGACGGTGAACCGCTCCGGGAACGCGCCGTGCAGGGTCTCCGACACGTGCAGACCGATGGCCGGGCCGACCAGCTCCAGCAGCACCAGCGGGGACATCGGCAGGCCGAGCGGCTCGATGGCCTTCTCCGCGGTCACCACCGGGGTGCCCTCGTCGATGACGTTCTGGATCTCGCCCATGAAGCGGGTGAGGATCCGGTTGACCACGAAGGCCGGGGCGTCCTTGCACAGGACCGCGGTCTTCTTCAGCTTCTTCGCGACACCGAAGGCGGTGGCCAGCGACGCGTCGTCGGTCTGCGCACCGCGGACGATCTCCAGCAGCGGCAGGACCGCGACCGGGTTGAAGAAGTGGAAGCCGACGACCCGCTCCGGGTGCTGGAGCTTCGACGCCATCTCGGTGACCGACAGCGAGGAGGTGTTGGTGGCGAGGATCGCGTGGGCCGGAACGACCGCCTCGACCTCCGCGAACACCTTCTGCTTGACGCCCATCTCCTCGAAGACGGCCTCGATGACGAAGTCCGCGTCGCCGAAGGCGGCGGCCTTGTCGAGCGAGCCGGTGACCAGGGCCTTGAGGCGGTTCGCCTTGTCCTGGTTGACCCGGCCCTTGAGCAGCAGCTTGTCGATCTCGGCGTGGACGTAGCCCACGCCCTTGTCGACGCGCTCCTGGTCGATGTCGGTCAGCACGACCGGCACCTCGAGGCGGCGCAGGAAGAGCAGCGCCAGCTGGGAGGCCATCAGACCGGCGCCCACGACGCCGACCTTGCTGACCGGGCGGGCCAGGTTCTTGTCCGGCGCGCCGGCCGGGCGCTTGCCGCGCTTCTGCACCAGGTTGAAGGCGTAGATGCCGCTGCGCAGCTCGCCGCCCATGATCAGGTCCGCGAGGGCCTGGTCCTCGGCGTCGAAGCCCTGCTGGAGGTCGCCGTTCCTGGCGGCCTCGATGATGTCCAGCGCGCGGTAGGCGGCCGGGGCGGCGCCGTGCACCTTGCCGTCGGCGACGGCGCGGCCACGGGCGACGGCCTGGTCCCAGCCCTCACCGCGGTCGATCTCGGGGCGCTCGACGGCGAGTTCGCCGCGCAGCACCGAGGCGGTCCAGATCAGCGACTGCTCCAGGAAGTCGGCGCCCTCGAAGATCGCGTCGGCGATCCCGAGCTCGTGCACCTGAGCACCCTTGAGCTGCTTGTTCTGGTTGAGCGAGTTCTCGATGACGACCTTGACGGCACGGTCGGCGCCGATCAGGTTCGGCAGGATCGTGCAGCCGCCCCAGCCGGGCACCAGGCCGAGGAAGACCTCGGGCAGCGAGAACGCCGGCAGCGCCGCGGACACCGTGCGGTAGCTGCAGTGCAGACCGACCTCGACGCCACCGCCCATGGCGGCACCGTTGTAGTACGCGAAGGTCGGCACCGCGAGCGACGACAGCCGCTTGAAGACGTCGTGGCCGCCCTTGCCGATGGCCAGCGCGTCCTCGTGCCGCTTCAGCAGCTCGACGCCCTTGAGGTCGGCGCCGACGGCGAAGATGAACGGCTTGCCGGTGATCCCGACGCCGACGATCTCACCGTTCGCGGCCTCCGCCTCGACCTGGTCGATCGCGACATTGAGGTTGGCCAGCGACTGCGGGCCGAAGGTGGTCGGCTTGGTGTGGTCCAGGCCGTTGTCCAGGGTGATGAGGGCGAAACGGCCCGCACCCTGGGGGAGGTCGAGGTGGCGTACGTGCGCCTGGGTCACGACCTCGTCGGGGAACAGCTCGGCAGCTCCCTTGAGAAGTTCTGCGGTGCTCACTTGCCTGCCCCCTCGAAGTGCGGGTTCTCCCAGATCACGGTGCCGCCCATGCCGAAGCCGACGCACATGGACGTCAGGCCGTAGCGCACGTGCGGCTGCTCCTCGAACTGCCGGGCCAGCTGCGTCATCAGCCGGACACCGGAGGAGGCGAGCGGGTGGCCGAAGGCGATCGCGCCGCCGTACTGGTTGACGCGCGGGTCGTCGTCGGCGATGCCGTAGTGGTCGAGCAGGGCCAGCACCTGGACGGCGAAGGCCTCGTTGATCTCGAACAGGCCGATGTCGTCGATCGAGAGGCCGGCCTTGGCGAGGGCCTTCTCGGTCGAGGGGACCGGGCCGATGCCCATGACCTCGGGCTCCACGCCGGCGAAGGCGTAGGAGACCAGGCGCATCTTGACCGGCAGGCCGAGCTCCCGGGCCACGTCCTCGGCGGCGAGCAGCGAGGAGGTGGCGCCGTCGTTCAGGCCCGCGGCGTTGCCCGCGGTGACACGGCCGTGCGGACGGAACGGCGTCTTCAGACCGGCCAGGCTCTCCAGGGTGGTGCCCGGGCGCATCGGCTCGTCGGCGGTGGCCAGGCCCCAGCCGGTCTCGCCCGCCTCGGCGTTGGTGCGGCGGACGGACACCGGCACCAGGTCGGCCTGGATCTTGCCGTCGGCGTACGCCTTGGCGGCCTTCTCCTGGCTGCGCACCGCGTACTCGTCGGCGCGCTGCTTGGTGAGGTGCGGGAACCGGTCGTGCAGGTTCTCGGCGGTCATGCCCATGAACATCGCCGACTGGTCGACGAGCTTCTCGGACACGAAGCGCGGGTTGGGGTCCACACCCTCACCCATCGGGTGACGGCCCATGTGCTCGACACCGCCGGCCACGACGACGTCGTAGGCGCCGAAGGCGATGGAGCCCGCGGTGGCGGTGACGGCGGTCATCGCACCGGCACACATGCGGTCGATGGAGTAGCCGGGCACGGACTGCGGCAGACCGGCGAGGATGCCCGCGGTGCGGCCGAGGGTCAGGCCCTGGTCACCGATCTGGGTGGTGGCGGCGAGCGCCACCTCGTCGATGCGCTCGGCGGGCAGGTCCGGGTTCCGGCGCAGCAGTTCGCGGATGCACTTGACGACGAGGTCGTCGGCCCGGGTCTCGTGATAGATGCCCTTCGGGCCCGCCTTGCCGAACGGGGTGCGGACGCCGTCGACGAAGACGACGTCCCTAGCGGTACGAGGCACTTGGCTCTCCTCCTGATGCGGAACGGGCACGGTGCTGCCTGCGGCGGCTCTCACCGCCATGCTACTTGCGGGTAACCAGCCTGCCCAGTCCTGCCGCCCGGAGCGGTACAGATCACAGTCGACGCGCCGTCGGAGCCGCTCGTCCGGACCCCTCGGAGCGGCGGAAACGGAATCCCGCGCCCCGGCCCTTGGGGCGCCCCGGAAGGCCGGACGGCCGGAGGGGTGAAGAGTCGGCGGGGCCCGGATTGCCGGAGGGGGAGTGGCCGGCGGGGCCCGGACGGCCGGAGCGATGAACGGCGGCGGACGCGCGGACGGCCGGAGCGATGACGGGCGGCGGGCGCCTGGACGGCCCGAGGGGGCGACGCCGTCCGCGTCGCCCCCTCCGGGACATTCCTGCGCCGCGCCGGGCGGCTCGATCAGACCGCGGTGATCGACAGCGCTCCCGCCAGCAGCGGAGCCGTCTGCTCGATCTGCCAGGGCCGGGCGCCGTGCGCGGTGAGGAAGGCCGAGACCGCCTCCACCGTCGGCTCCGCAGGGGGCTCCCAGCACAGCCGGCGCACGGTGTCCGGGGTGATCAGGTTCTCCTGCGGCAGGTCGAGGCTCTCCGCGAGCGCCGTCACCGCGGCCCGCGCGGCCGAGAGCCGGGAGGCCGCCGCCGGGTCCTTGTCGGCCCAGGCACGGGGCGGCGGCGGTCCGGCGACCGGCTGCCCCGGCTGGGGGAGCTCCGCGTCGGGCAGCGCCCGGGCCCGCTCCACCGCCGCATGCCACTGGTCGAGCTGCTTGCGCCCGATCCGGTTGCCGAAGCCGGGCAGCGCCGCGAGGGCCTGGGCGTCGGCGGGCAGCGCGAGGGCGGCCTCCACGATCGCCGCGTCGCCCAGCACCTTGCCGGGCGAGACGTCCCGCCGCTGGGCGATCCGGTCCCGGGCGGTCCACAGCTCCCGGACCACGGCCATCTGCCGGCGGCGGCGCACCCGGTGCATGCCCGAGGTGCGGCGCCAGGGATCCTTGCGGGGCGGGGCCGGGGGCGCGGCGGCGATGGCCGCGAACTCCTGACGGGCCCACTCCAGCTTGCCCTGCTCCTCCAGCTCCTCCTCGAGGGCGTTCCGCAGGTCCACCAGCAGCTCCACGTCGAGCGCGGCGTAGCGCAGCCAGGGCTCGGGGAGCGGGCGGGTGGACCAGTCGACGGCGGAGTGGCCCTTCTCCAGCGCGTAACCGAGCACGTTCTCGACCATCGCGCCCAGACCGACGCGGGCGAAGCCGGCGAGCCGGCCGGCCAGCTCGGTGTCGAACAGCCGGCTCGGGCTCATGCCTATTTCGCGGAGGCACGGCAGGTCCTGGGTGGCGGCGTGCAGCACCCACTCGGCGTCGCCGATCGCCTCGCCCAGCACCGACAGCTCGGGGCAGCCGACCGGGTCGACCAGGGCGCTGCCCGCGCCCTCCCGGCGGAGTTGGATGAGATACGCGCGCTGCCCGTAGCGGTAGCCGGAGGCGCGCTCCGCGTCGACGGCCACGGGGCCGGAGCCGGCCGCGAAGGCCGCGACCACCTCGGCCAGCGCCTCGGGGGTCGCGGTGACCGGGGGAATGCCCTCTCGGGGCTCCAGCAAGGGGACCGGCGCGGGGAGGTCCGGACGGGATGTGGCAGCTGCTGGTGTCGCAGCGCCGCCGGGGATGCGCAGTGTGCGGTCTGCTGCGGTCTCTTGGGCGTCGGTCACCGGTCAAGGGTATCCGTGGATGCGAGGCGCCCGCCGACGGAACGTTCCGTCGGCGGGGGGCCGGGGGGGGGGGGGGAGGGTATTATTGCGGTGCGGCTGGGGGACCCCCCCCAGCCGGCCCCGGCCCCCGGG
>NZ_JBEOXS010000056.1:0-45802 GCF_040296705.1 Streptomyces sp. NPDC002055 | reverse complement strand
CACCTTATTGTTCCGGGCGGGGGGGCCCCACAAATACCGGGTTGTGCCGCCACCCCCCCACCCCTGCGCCCCCACCCCCTTACGTCCGGACCACCCCGCCCGGTGGCCCCACCCCCTTGCGTTTACCCCGCCGCCCTGCGGCACCCGCTGCCGTCATGTCCGGGCCGGGCCGGTGGCACCGCGCCGTCGTGTACATCGAGCCTGCGGACCGCCTCATGCGTCCGGCACTCTGCTCGCTGACATTCCCCGTCGTGGTGCGTCTCTGGGGGCGCCCGGCCGCCTGACGTCCTCGTGTCCGGAGCAGTTCCGTCGTGGCATGGGTCTCGTGCGGTGAGGCTGACGGGTGTGGGTGGAGGGGGTCAGTTCACCGGTTGGCTGGAGGGGCGGGGGGATTCCTCGGGGGTGTGGTGCTGGGGTTCGGGGGGCGGGGTGGTGGTGAGGGCGGGGCGGGGTGGGGGGTCCAGGGCCGGGGTGGGGGTGGGGCGGCGCCAGCCGTGTTTGCTGCGGAGGCGGAGCCACGCGGTGGTCTCGTCCGGTGGCATGGCCGCGGCGACCAGCCAGCCCTGGACGGCGTCGCAGCCGAGGTCGCGGAGCCGTTCCCAGGTCTCGTCGTCCTCGACGCCCTCCGCGACGACCAGCAGTCCGAGGGAGTGCGCGAGGTCGATGGTGCAGCGGACGATCTCGGCGTCCTCGTTGTCCACCGCGAGCCGGGCCACGAACGAGCGGTCGATCTTGAGCTCGCTGACCGGCAGGCGCCGCAGGTGGACCAGCGAGGAGTAGCCGGTGCCGAAGTCGTCGAGGGACATCTTGACCCCGTGCCCGGTGAGGCCGGCCAGGGCGTCGGCGGCGCGCTGCGGGTCCTCCAGCAGGACGTGTTCCGTGATCTCCAGCTGGAGGGCTGAGGGCGGGACGCCGTGCCGGGCGAGCCGGGCGGCGACCGCGCCGGCGAAGCCGGGGCTGTGCACGTCGCGCGGGGAGACGTTCACCGCCACCGGCACCTCGATGCCGGCCGCCCGCCACCGGGCCACCTGGCCGAGGGCCGTCTCCAGGACGTACTCGGTGAGGTGCGGCATCAGGCCGGAGGACTCGGCGATGGCGATGAACTCGTCCGGGCTGACCCGGCCGCGCTCCGGGTGCACCCAGCGGACCAGCGCCTCCAGCCCGTTCACCCGGCCGTCGAAGCCGACCTTGGGCTGGTAGTGCAGTTCCACCTCGCCCGCGTCGAGGGCGCGGCGCAGGTCGCCGAGGAGACCGAGGCGGTCGGGGGTGTTGCCGTCGCGCTTGGCCTCGTAGACCTCGACCCCGCTGCGGTCCCGCTTGGCCTGGTACATCGCCACGTCGGCGCGGCGGAGCAGGCCCTCGGCGTCCAGGGCGTGATCGGGGAAGACGGCGACGCCGGCGCTGGCCTCCAGGACGAGAGTCAGGCCGTCGAGGTTCAGCGGTGAGCCGAGCTCGGCGACGAGCTGGCGGGCCACCTGCTGGGCGCTGGTCGTGGAGTCGACGGTGGGCAGCAGGACGGCGAACTCGTCGCCGCCGAGGCGGGCGGGACCGGCGGTGTGCGGCAGGGCGGCCCGGAGCCGCTCGGCGATCTGCAGCAGCAGCCGGTCCCCCGCCAGGTGACCGAGGGTGTCGTTGACCGATCGGAACCGGTCGAGGTCGATCAGTACCAGGGCGGACCGGGTGCCGAGCCGTTCCGCGTCGTCCAGGGCGGCCCAGGCGCTCTCCAGCAGCCACTGACGGTTCGGCAGCCCGGTGAGCGGGTCGCGGAGCTGTTCCTCGGCGCGGGCGCGGGCGATCCACAGGGTGGAGTCCAGGGCGACCAGCGGCACCGCGAACAGCGGCAGCACCGAGGGCATGGTGGTGGCCACCACGCAGACGAGGGGGGCGATGCCCAGCAGCGCAACCGCGACGAGTCCCTGGCGGGCCAGGGCCGTTCGGGCGACGGTGGGCAGCCGGCCGGCGTTCGGGGCCGTGCAGTACCAGAGCAGCACCCGGGTCACGACGAGGTAGCCGAGGGCCGCCAGCACCACCTCGGGCAGCACCAGAAGGGTCCAGGTGTCCGGCCGCCAGGGCTGTTCCACCGTGGGGACGGTGCCGAACGCGGCGAGGACCAGGCCGGCCGCGCCGAGGCCCAGGATGTCCGCCGCCCCGTGCAGCACGCCCTGCCGCCAGCGGTGCCGGCGCGCGGCGCTGACCAGGACCACGACGGCCAGGCTGACCAGCACGGCGGCCAGCCAGCCGTAGAGCAGCAGCACGGCGAGGGTGAGGGCGGCGCCGGAGCCGGTGCCGCCCCACCAGCGGTCCCGGCCCAGAGCGACCAGGTGGCCGACGATGACGCCGGTGAGCAGCGCCAGCGACCAGCCGACGACGCCGCCCGGAAAGAGCGCATGCCCCTCGGCGAGCACCCGGGCGACGCCGGTGGCCAGGGCGAGCCCGGCCACGACGGTTGCGGCGACCGACATCCTCACCGGTGCGGTGAACCGGCGCAGCCGTGACACCGGTTCGGCGCTCTCGGTCGGTTTCATTCCCGTCCCTCTCACAGCCGGCGGTGCCAACGCCACGTCGGTGGCATCTCCGTCCGATGCCACCACGTCTGAGGTCCCACCACGCAGCCGTGCACGGCAGGCGCACACCTCAACAGTAGGCCGGAGAAGGCTGGAAGGGGCAGCGATCCGCAGCGGTTGCCCGAATGCGGCCGGGGCAACCGGATGCATCTGATATGCACCGAACGGGTGATGCCTGACGGCTATTCGGGTGACACCTCGGCCGTCTCCCGCGCCGCGTCGGGGCCTTGTTCGAGCAGCACGGAAAAGCCCTCGTCATTGAGGACCGGCACCTTCAACTGGATTGCCTTGTCGTACTTCGATCCGGGGTTGTCACCTACGACAACGAAGCTGGTCTTCTTGGAAACGGAACCGGTCACCTTGGCGCCGCGGCTCTGCAACGCCTCTTTCGCGCCATCTCTGGTGTACGACTCCAGGGTGCCGGTGACGACGACGGTGAGGCCGTCGAGCGGACGGGGGCCGCGCTCCTCGCCGCCCTCCTCCTCCAGCCGGACACCGGCGGCCCGCCACTTCTCGATGATCTCCCGGTGCCACTCCTCGGCGAACCACTGCTTCACCGACGCGGCGATGGTCGGCCCCACGCCCTCGACCGCGGCGAGCTCTTCCTCGTCGGCCCGGGCGATCCGGTCCACCGAGCCGAACTCCCTGGCCAGCGCTTCCGCCGCCACCGGACCGACGTGCCGGATGGACAGCCCGGTGATGATCCGGGCCAGCGGGCGCTGCTTGGCCGCCTCGATGTGCTCCAGCATGGCGAGGGTGTTCTTCCGCGGCTCGCCGTCCTGGTTGGCGAAGAGGGTGACGACCTTCTCCTCCCCCGTCTTCGGGTCGCGCTTGGGCAGCCCCGAGTCCGGGTCCAGCACATAGGAGCGGATGGGCAGCAGCTTCTCCACCGTCAGGTCGAAGAGGTCCCCCTCGTCCCGCAGTGGCGGCTCGGCGGGCTCCAGCGGCTGGGTCAGCGCCGAGGCCACCACATAGCCGAAGTTCTCGATGTCCAGGCACTTGCGGCCGGCGAGATAGAAGACCCGCTCCCGCAACTGGGCCGGGCAGGAACGGGCGTTGGGGCAGCGCAGGTCGACGTCGCCCTCCTTCATGGGGCGCAGCTCCGTGCCGCAGTCGGGGCAGGCGGCCGGCATGGCGAACTCCCGCTCGCCGCCGTCCCGCAGGTCCACGACCGGACCGAGGATCTCGGGGATGACGTCGCCCGCCTTGCGCAGCACGACGGTGTCCCCGATCAGCACGCCCTTGGCCTTGACCACGTCCTGGTTGTGCAGGGTGGCGAACTCGACCTCGGAGCCGGCCACCGTCACCGGCTCCACCACCGCGTACGGGGTGACCCGGCCGGTGCGGCCCACGCCCACCCGGATGTCCACCAGCTTGGTGTTGACCTCCTCCGGCGGGTACTTCCAGGCGATGGCCCAGCGCGGTGCCCGCGAGGTGGAGCCCAGCCGGCCCTGGAGCGGGATCTCGTCCAGCTTGACGACCACGCCGTCGATCTCGTGCTCCACGGAGTGCCGGGCCTCGCCGGAGTAGGAGCCGATGAACTTCCGGACGGCGTCGAGGGAGGTCACGACCTTGTTGTGCCGGGAGGTCGGCAGGCCCCACTCGCGCAGCAGGCCGTACGCCTCGGAGAGGCGGGCGATGTCGAAGCCCTCCCGGGCACCGATGCCGTGCACGACCATGTGCAGCGGCCGGGTGGCGGTGACCTTGGGATCCTTCTGGCGCAGCGAACCGGCGGCGGCGTTGCGCGGGTTGGCGAACGGCGGCTTGCCCGCCTCCACCAGGCGCGCGTTCAGCTCCAGGAAGCGCTCCATGGGGAAGAACACCTCGCCCCGGATCTCCACCAGGGCCGGGATGCGCTCCCCGCTGAGCCGCTCCGGGATGTCGGCGATGGTGCGGACGTTGGGCGTGATGTCCTCACCGGTGCGCCCGTCGCCCCGGGTGGCGGCGCGGGTCAGCCGGCCGTGCTCGTAGGTGAGGTTGACGGCGAGCCCGTCCACCTTCAGCTCGCACAGGAAGTGGTGCTCCGTGCCGCTCAGTTCGCGGGCGATCCGGTCGGCCCAGCCTGCCAGCTCCTCGTCGTCGAAGGCGTTGTCCAGGCTGAGCATCCGCTCGCGGTGCTCGACGGCGGTGAACTCGGTCTCGTACGCGCCCGCGACCTTCTGGGTGGGCGAGTCCGGGGTGCGCAGCTCCGAGTACTGCTCCTCCAGGGCCTCCAGGGACCGCATCAGGCGGTCGAACTCCGCGTCGCTGACGACCGGGGCGTCCTTCACGTAGTACCGGAAGCGGTGCTCCTCGACCTGCTCCGCCAGCTGCTGGTGCTGATCCCGGATCTCCGCGGGCACTGCCGCCTGTTCGCCAGCCACCGTCTCGTCCTCCCGTAGTCCGCGAGTGTCGTCACTCAGGGTTGTCTGCGAGTGATCTCGCCGCCCGGACGCAGTGGGCGAGCGCGGCCCGGGCGTACGCCGGTGAGGCGCCCGCCAGACCGCACGACGGGGTGACCACCACGGACTCGGGAAGAGTCGCCGGTGACAGCCCCAGCCTGCGCCACAGCGTCCTGACACCCATGACGCTACCGGCAGGGTCGGACAATGCCGTGTCGGTACCGGGGACGACTCCGGCGAACAGCTTGGTACCGGCCTCGGCCGCCTCCCCGATCGACTCGTCGTCACGCTCGGTGAGCAGGCCGGCGTCGAACGAGATGCCCGCCGCTCCGGCCCGCCGCAGCAGCGCGAAGGGCACGTCGGGGGCGCACGAGTGGACGATGGTGGGGCTGTCGCCGGCGGCGGCCAGGATGTCGCGGAGCGCTCCCTCGACGACGGCGCGGTCCACGGCCCGGTGCGTGCGGTAGCCGCTGGCCGACTTGACGCTGCCGCGCAGCACGGAGATCAGCGACGGCTCGTCGAGCTGCAGCACCACCTCCGCGCCGGGCACCCGGCGGCGCACCTCCGCGAGGTGCGCCCGCAGCCCCTCGGCCAGGGATCCGGCCAGGTCACGGCAGGCGCCCGGGTCGGCGAGGGCGGCCTCGCCGTTCTTCAGCTCCAGGGCGGTGGCCAGCGTCCACGGGCCGACCGCCTGCACCTTGAGGGGCCCCGCGTAGCCCTGGGTGAACTCCTCGAAGGCGTCCAGGTCCTCGCGCAGCCACGCCCAGGCGCGCCGGGTGTCGCGGCCGGGCCGGTCGCCGAACCGCCAGCCGCTGGGCTCCACCCGCGCGTACATCTCGACCAGCAGCCCGGCGGTGCGGCCGATCATGTCGGCGCCGGGGCCGCGCGCGGGCAGCTCCGGCAGATGCGGGAGGGCCTCCAGGGATCCGGTGACGGTCTTCGCGGCTTCCCGCGCGTCCGTCCCGGGCATGGAGCCGACCCCGGTGGCCGAGCCGGCGGGCAGTGCGAACTTGGTCTCCGTACTCACGTCGGGAAGCGTACGGGACCGGCCGCCCCGGGAATTCCCCGGCCGAGCGGCCGTGATCACCTGCCGGAGGGGCCGGACGGCGGGCGGCGGGGGCGTTCCGGCGGGCGGCGGGGGCGGCGGGCGCGTCCCGTCGGGCGGTGGGCGATCCCGTCGCGCGGTGGGGGCCGGGGCGGTACCGGGGCGCGCGTGCGGCCGCGCCCGGTCCGGCCGGCTCCGGGGCACGATTCCGCCGCCGCGCCCCGGTCCGCTCCGGTCCGGCCGTATCCGGGCCGGGCTCGCCCCGCACGTCGACCGGGCCCGGTCCGCCCGGGCCGATCAGCTCAGGTCCCGCCCGGCCCGATCAGGTCACGTCAGCTCGGCTCAGGTCAGGTCAGGTCAGGTCAGGCGCCCGGACGCACCGACAGGTCGGTGATCTCCGCGTCCCGCGGCAGGTCCAGTGCGGTCAGCACCGTCCGGGCCACCGACGCCGGGTCCATCCAGCGGGCCTCGTCGTACTCCTTGCCCTCCTGCTGGTGGACCTTGGCCTGCATGGGGGTGGAGGTCCGGCCGGGGTAGACGGAGGTGACGCGCACGCCGTTGTCGTGCTCCTCGGCACGCAGGGCGTCGGCCAGCGCCTTGAGGCCGTGCTTGCTGGCGGAATAGGCACCCCACTGGGGGTTGGTGCGCAGCCCGGCGCCCGAGTTCACGAACACCACCTGGCCGCGGGCGGCCCGAAGTTGCGGCAGCAGCAGCCGGGTCAGCTCGGCAGGGGCGACGAGGTTGGCGGCGAGCTGCGCGTTCCAGGTCTTCGGGGTGAGGTCGGCGATGCTGCCGAGGTCCACCACGCCCGCGCTGTGCACCAGTGAGTCGAGCCGGTCGGGCAGGGCCTGGTGGCTGAGCGCCCAGGAGAGCTTCTCCGGCGTCGCGAGGTCTCCGACGACCGTGCGGGCGCCGGGGAACCGGCTCTCCAGCTCCTTGGCCCGGCCCGCGTCGCGTGCCAGCAGCCACAGCTCGTCGCCCCGCTCGGCCAGCGTGTCGACGACGGCGGCGCCGATGCCGGACCCGGCGCCGGTGATCAGATGTGCAGTCATGCCCCCAGCTTGCCTCACCGCGGGGCCGCCGCCCGTCTCACCCCGAGCCGACGGTCTCCTCCAGGCGGGCGATCGTCTCCGCGCCGTCCTCGGCGAAGACGACCAGCTCGGAGAGGGGGCGCGGCAGGAAGCCCTCCGCGTCCATCCGCTGGAACTGCTGCTTCAGCCCGTCGTAGAACCCGGCGGCGTTGAGCAGCACCACCGGCTTGTCGTGCAGCCCGTGCTTCTTCAATTCCAGGATTTCGGTGGCCTCGTCGAGCGTGCCCATGCCACCCACCATGATCACGACGGCGTCGGCGCGGGCGAGGAGCTCCGCCTTGCGTTCGGCGAGGTCCTTGGTGACCACCATCTCGTCGACGCCGGTCCGCGCCAGGTGCGACAGGAACTCCACGGAGACGCCGGCCAGCCGGCCGCCCGCGGCCTCCACCCCGTCCGCCATGACCTTCATGAGCCCGGAATCCGAGCCGCCCCACACCAGGGTGTGCCCGCCCTTCCCCATGAGCCGCGCGAACTCGCGGGCGGGGCGGGTGTACCGCTCGTCGAGGTTCTCCGCGGAACAGAAGACGCAGATGTTCATGGCCCTCACCCTAGGACGGGCGGATCCGGAACCGTACCCGTCGTTCCGGCCGTCAGTAGACCTGCCCCTGGCGGAAGACGGTCGGCAGCCAGCGCTGGTTCTCGGCGCTCCCGCAGTCCCACAGCTGGACGGGGGTCTCCGGGTCACGCCCTTCGTTGAGGACGTCGAGGCAGAGGCCCGCCTGCCGCACCGTGCCGTCGGCCTCGGTGTGCCACTGCTGTGCGGAGCCGCCGTCGCACGGGTCGGCCACCACCGGGGAGCCGCGCGACGCGCCGTTGGTGGAGGTCATGCAGAGGTCCTCGAAGACCCGGAATTCGCCCGTCTCCGTGTAGGTGAACTGCTGGTTCTCCGATCCGTGGCAGTTGTAGATCTGCAGTTGGGTGCCGGGGTCGCGGTAGCCGTACCGGAGGTCCAGGCAGTGGCTGGACGCCGCGTTCAGATAGGCGAGGGCGGGGCGCTCCGTGCGCGGCGGGGCGGAGGTGACGCCGGCCCCGGGCTTCTTGTGCCGGGTGGGCTTCGGGGTGGGCGACGGCGTGGGCTCGGCCGACTTCGACGGCTTCTTCTTGTCGTCGGGCTGCTCGGACGGGCTCTCCTCGGCGGTCGGGACGGCGCCGTTGCCGAACGAGGGCGGTGCCGCCTTCCGCGGCCACGCCGCGACCGGCTCCTCCTCCGTCGAGGGGGGCTCGGACACGGAGAGGACGACCAGCACCGAGAGCACGGCGATGCTGATGCAGACCATGACGGCGGGGCCTGCTCCCACCAGGCGGTCCGAGAGCGGGTCGGAGCGTTCGCCGGACCGCGGGTCGCGCCGGCCGTCCTGCTGCCGCCGGCCGGGGCGGAGCGCGGAGAGTCCCCATCGGGCGGCCCACTGTGCCCAGCCGACCGGGGACGGGGTGGTGGCCGGCTCGGAGGCGGCGTTCCGCTCGTACCCCTCCGCGCTGCCGGATCTTTCGTCGAAGGCGTCAACGACCGCCGGATCCAACGGGATTCGGGCATCCGGCAGGAAGACCGGAGAGTTTCCCGGCACAACGGAAACCGTTGCGGACGACTTCGCCGAGGAATTAGACAGCCCGTCAATACTCCCGCAGTTCTGGCACTCACCCTCGGGATTCGAGGAGTTACAAAAAAGACAGCCGGATGTCATGTGGGCTTCTCGTCACAGACTGTTGGACAGGAACGACAACTGAACCCGAAGGCGCCGCCATCCTTGGGGCACCGGCAGGACGCTGTCAAGCGATGACTTGCCCCATACTGACGCCCAACCGTGGGCAAAGTCCAGGGTCTTGCGACATCAGCAGTCCTGCCATCAGGCTGCGCTCACACCACGGCCCTCACCTGCGAAAATCACAATCAGAATACCCAGCCAAGCATTCCGTCCACATTCTCGCGGGAGGTGTTTCCGCCGGTAATCCCACCGTGCTAGACGCGCATGCCACGACTTTCCGAGATGCGGAGAGCATCGTGGAGAGCCTCCGCGAGCCGGGAGGAAAGGAAGCGAAATTCCCGGGTCGGCACGGTGTGGTCCGCGAGCATCCTCCGGGCGTGGCCGAGAATTTCTTCTCCGGTCCTCAGCTGCATTTCCTCGACACGATCCGCGAGTTCGGCCAGCCGGCCGTTTCCGTCGGAAGAGAGATAACACGGCCTGCCGTCCGGAGTGGGCCAGGGGAGCAGCCTCAGGCCACCGGCCAGGGCGGGAGCGGAGGTGGGGTCCGCGGGAGGGGCTGACACGGGGCCGCGCTCGGGGGCGGGTCGCTGAAACGTGGGGAGGTTCTCGGTCATGCCGACAACGCTTTCGCCGCATCCCTAGCGTGGTCAACGACATCGCACAACGGGTGCGGCGATACGGGCCTGTTGTGTGGTTGGTGCAATCCGGTACGACCCGGCGTCAGTGAGGAAGCCCCCATGACCCGACAGGATCAACCACCGTCCAGCCTTCACATCTTCGGAATCCAGTCACGATTCCTCAGAGAGCGTCGCGGTTTGACGCAAAAGGAACTTGCGCAACGCATTACCTACTCGGACTCACTGATCGCGATGGTGGAACGCGGCGAACGCTCCCCGCAGCCGGCCTACATCGAGCGCGTGGACGAAGCACTGGGCGCCAACGGCATGCTGGCGGTGCTCGCCCCGCACATGGAACGGGAGGACCACCCGCACTGGGCGCAGGAGTACGTGCAGCTGGAGGCGGAGGCGCTGGCGCTGCATGTCTACAGCACTCATGTGCTGCACGGACTCTTACAGACGGAGGAGTACGCCCGGGCGGTGTTCCGGTCACGCTGCCCTGCCTTGGACGAAGAAGACGTCGAGCGTGCGGTCCAAGCCCGCATGGAGCGCAAGCTGCTGACACGACGGCCGCCCGCCAGGCTGACCTTCGTGCTGGAAGAGTCGGTCCTACGGAGAACGATCGGCGGCCTCACGGTGCGGGACGGTCAGCTTCGCCAGCTGCTCACCTGCGCAGCCCTGCCGCACGTGGTGTTGCAGGTCATGCCCGACAGTCGGGAGACGCACGCCGGGCTCGACGGTCCGATGACACTGCTGGAGACGCCTGACCACCGGACCATCGCCTATGTCGAAGGGCAACGCGGCAGCTACTTCGTCTCGAAGCCCGAAGAGGTCAGTGTCATCACCCACCGCTATGGGATCATCCGTTCGCAGGCTCTCTCCCCGGAGGAGTCGACGGAGCACATCGAGCGTTCATTGGCAGGAGAATCATGAACACCGAACGCGCACCGCGCAGTTCAGCCGACCTCATGTGGTTCAAGAGCAGCTACAGCGGGAGCGACGGGGGTGAGTGCATCGAGGTCGCCGTCGAGTGGCGCACGTCCAGCCACAGCGGCAGCGACGGCGGTCAGTGCGTGGAGGTCGCCACCTGCCCCGGAGCCGTGCACGTACGGGACTCCAAGGACCGCTCCGGCCCCGCCCTGAACTTCACCCCCGACGCCTGGTCGGCCTTCCTCGACTACGCCTCCCGGCAAGCGACGGTGTCGGCCGACTGATCCGATTCCGGGAGCGCGCCACAGGCCCCGCGCGAGGAGCAGCACGCTCCCAGCGGGGCCTTTCGCATTGCTGTTTTCGCAGGTCGGACCGGATCCCGAGGGGCCGGGTCCCGGTGGCGGCGGACCAGGGCCCGGTGCGCCGGGATCCGGTGGTCCGGGTGGCTACCCAAGAACCGAGGAAGAGAACTCCATCCCTCCTCCCCAACCTCTCACCCCATCGGGTGAGTTGGGTGCATATGCGTCGAGGGTCCGGCTAGGCTCACGCCAACACCCCGAACACAACATCGGCCCCCGGCCGGGACGGCAATCCCGATCGAGGGCCTGACCGATCAGGAAGCGATACCTTCCCGATGGCTGACGCACAGTCTACTGCGCCCTCACGCCCGTCCGCCGGAGCTCCGTCCTCCGGCGTCACCCATATCCGCACCCGCCTCACGGCGCACTTCACCGTGCTCGCCAACCGGCTGACGCAGCGCGCGGGCAGCGCCGTCACCGTCGGTGTGGCGGCGTACATCCTGTCGCTGCCCGACGGCGTCCCGATCACCATCGACGCGCTCTGCGCCCACTTCGCCGAGGGCGAGACCCGCATCTCCCGCGCGCTGCGGGAGTTGGAGGCCGAAGGCTGGCTGGAGCGCCGTGTGGAGCGCGCGGGGGACGGCCGGATCGTCACCCGGACCTTCGTCTACGACCTGCCGGGCGCGGCGGGCGCGGCGCCGGTCCGGGCGCCGTCCCGGCCTGCCGACCGCGCACCCCAGCGGGTGTCCGGTCCGGTTTCACCGGCCCGGCGCGGTGCCCCGGCGGCACCGTCCTCCCGTCCGGCAACCGCCTCGGTCCCGGCACAGCGCCCGGCAGCGGCGTCGGTACCGGCTCCGGAGCGCCACCCAGGACCGCCCCCGCTCCCCGGTCCGGCCTCGGCCTCGGGCCCGCAACCGGAGCCGGCTCCGTCATCGGCCCCGCACACCCCCGCCGTAGCCGGAACCGCTGCCGAATCGGCGCCCCTGCCGCCACCCGGAGCCATGCCCGCCTCCGGAATCCCCGGCATCCTCGGAGCCGCCCCTCGCGACGCCGTTCCCGTACACCGAGCCACGTCCGCGACCGGAGCCGAGCCACCCAGCGCTCCCCCGGGCCCAGCCGCCGTACCTGCTCCGCAGCGCCCCACCGCACCCGTCGCCCCGGAAGCGACCGCCCTGCTCTCCGGGTTACGGCACCATGATTCCCGGCTGCTCCTCTCGGAGCGTGAGGTCGCCGCGCTGGCACCCGCCGTGGCCGACTGGCTGGCACGCGGCACCGGACCGGCTCAGATCACCGCCACGCTGACAGCGCACCTCCCGGACCGGTTCACCCACCGTCCGGCCCGGCTGGTCGCCCACCGGCTCGCCGCGTTCCGCCCACCGGAGCCCGCACCCGTCCCGGCTCCGCCCCGGGTGGTTCCGCTCCAGGAGTGCCCGGGGTGCGACCGGCCCTTCCGTGCCGAACGCCCCGGCCACTGCCGCGACTGCCGGCGGCGGGACGAGGGCCGGACACCTGATCATCACGTGACCGGTGACCGCGCACACGTCGCATGAGCACCCGCGTGGTACGCGGGTTGCACGGCACGTCGGCGGACTGGCCCGAGGTGATGCTCCTTCAAGCACCGCCCGGGTACGGCCGGTTCCCATCCCCCGCACGCGTCCGCTCTCGTCCCGTCGTGCATGCTGGATTCGACCCGCACACGACCGAGAGGGAAACCGGGTGCGACCAGCAGGGACCGTGTCATCCTCCGTACCGGAGAAGGCCGTTGACATCCCGGACGCTCACCCGAGTCTCCTCAACTCACTGGTGTGGGCTCTCCTCGTGCCCGCCGGGTTCGCCACGGCCTCCGTGCTCGGCGCGTTCCCGCATCCGGCGACCAACCTCTGCGGCGCCGTGGTCGCCCTGGCGACGCTCGCCACCACCGTCGTGCTGGTCGGCGGGGTCTGGCGTCGCAGGTGGGCCGCCCTGCTCGTCGCCGTCCTGGGCGTCGTCCTCGGGATCTGCGCGGGGGCCGGGCTCTACGGGCTGTACATGGAGCGGGTCGGGGTCCGCTCCCCGGTGGTCGTCACGGGGGTGGAGTGGCGGGGCGAACAGGCGCGCTGCACCGTGGTGGAGACCGGCGGCAATCACACGATGTACGAGCTGGGCGAGCAGGAGAACTGTTCCGATTCCTTCGAGCGCCCGGACCGCGTGACGCTCCGCCAGGATCCCTTCGGGATGCTGGCGCCGCGCCTGCCGGACCGTCCCGGTGCCTCGCACACGTCGGAGGACGCATGGTTCACCGCGGGGCTCTTCGGGCTGACCGCTGCGGTGGTGTGCTGCGCGGGGCTGCGCCGCAGGCGCTGACCGGCGGACCGGCCCGCGGGCCCATGAAACGCCGTGTGGCTGCCGTCCCGAAGGGGACGACAGCCACACGTGGTGCAGGCGGAAACTCCGCGTACCCGGCGCGCCGGGTGGTCAGGTCACCGGCGGCAGTCCGCCGACCGCCCGCCGCTCGTCAGCGGTGCGGGTCAGGTGCGGATCAGGCGCAGGTCAGCGGACCTTGTACCAGACCTTGGCGTTGGTGCGCCGGGGCCAGACCATGTCGCCCTGGTTCGGACCGGCGAGGGACGCCGTGCCGATGTTGGTGGCGTGGTACTTCCAGCCCTTGTGGGCCTTCAGCGAGACCTTCTTGGAGTAGCACTTCTTGGCGCGGTGGCAGCCGTGCAGGCCGCCACCCGTGACGTCCTGGAGGCTGCCGTTCTTGTACGAGGAGAGCGCAGCGTCCGGGCGCATGATGCTGACCCGCTGGTTGCAGATCATCTTCCCCTGGGCGACAACCTTGCCGCCGCTGCGCCAGACCTTGATGTAGTTGCGGCAGCCGCCGTAGCGGGCGCCGTGCCCCTCGGCCGCCAGGGCCTCGGTTCCGGACACCAGCACGCAGGCGAGCGCGACCGAGCCGACGCTCAGGCCCTTGAGAGCCTTCTTCACTTGTTGTTCCTCCCGTTTTCCGTGGCCCGGCCTTCACCCCCCGTGGGCATGCGCCGGATCCACAACACGCAGAAGAATAGGGCTCGTTGATCTCCGCTGCGACGGAAATAACACGCTCCTCGACAGCATCACCGATATCCCCACAACCAGACTCGCGGGCTCCGGAATGCGGTCCGTGGGACGGGCGGGCAGCGGCCCGCCGGAGCCTCAGCCCGCCGTGGCCTTCGCCCGCTCGGTGGTGGCGATCGTGGCCGAGCCGACCACGCGCGTGCCGTCGTACAGCACGATCGCCTGGCCCGGGGCCACCCCGCGGACCGGCTCGGCGAAGGTGACCCGCAGCTCCCCGTCGAGAGGCTCGGCCGTCACCTCGGTCTCGCCGCCGTGGGCACGGAGCTGCGCCGTGTAGCGGCCGGGGCCGGTGGGGGCGGTGCCGCACCAGCGGGGCCGGATCGCGGTCAGGCCGCTCACGTCGAGGGCGTCGGAGGGGCCGACGGTGACGGTGTTGTTCACCGGGGAGATGTCCAGGACGTAGCGCGGCTTGCCGTCGGCGGCCGGGACGCCCAGGCGCAGTCCCTTGCGCTGGCCGATGGTGAAGCCGTACGCGCCGCTGTGGCCGCCGAGCCGGGTGCCGTCCTCGTCGACGATGTCGCCCTCGGAGGTGCCGAGGTGCTTCGCCAGGAAGCCCTGGGTGTCGCCGTCGGCGATGAAGCAGATGTCGTGGCTGTCCGGCTTCTTCGCGACGGCCAGGCCGCGGCGCTCGGCCTCGGCGCGGATCTCGTCCTTGGTGGTGAGGGTGTCGCCGAGCGGGAACAGGGCGTGGGCGAGCTGCTTCTCGTCGAGTACGCCGAGGACGTAGGACTGGTCCTTGGCCATGTCGGAGGCCCGGTGCAGCTCGCGGGAGCCGTCCCCGGTCACGACGACGGTCGCGTAGTGGCCCGTGCACACCGCGTCGAAGCCCAGCGCCAGCGCCTTGTCGAGCAGCGCGGCGAACTTGATCTTCTCGTTGCAGCGCAGGCAGGGGTTGGGGGTCCGGCCGGCCGCGTACTCGTTGACGAAGTCCTCGACGACGTCCTGACGGAAGCGCTCGGCGAGGTCCCAGACGTAGAAGGGGATGCCGATGACGTCGGCGGCCCGGCGGGCGTCGTGGGAGTCCTCGATCGTGCAGCAGCCGCGGGCCCCGGTGCGGAAGGATTTCGGGTTGGCGGAGAGGGCCAGGTGGACGCCGGTGACGTCGTGGCCGGCCTCGGCGGCGCGGGCGGCGGCCACCGCGGAGTCGACACCGCCGGACATGGCGGCGAGGACACGGAGGCGGCCGCCGTCGCGGGGGCCGGAGGGAGCACCGGGAAAGTCGTTCATAGCTCTACCAGGGTAAGGGGAACCGGACGAGTGTCCGCAGCCGTTGTCGAATCGGTGGCCGGGAGGGCCGCCGGGAAGGCAGGGGCGGGATGGAAGAGCGGTCCCGAGGGGTGGTCGGCCGGCGTGCGGTGCTGGTCGGAGGAGGTGCGGCCGTCCTGGGCGCGGCGGGGTACCTCGCGTCGGACTCGCTGTCCCGGCTGTGGTGGCGGCTCCCGGGGAACGACAAGCCGCGCAGACCGGGGGAGCTCGATCACCGCGGCGCGGAGTGGATACCGGCGTCCGACGCGAACTGGCGGCGGGCCGACCGGCCGGCGGACTACCGAATCGACCGGGTGGTGATCCATGTTCCGCAGGCCACCTATCCGCTCACCCTGAAGGTCTTCAAGGACCCCGGTCACGGCGCCGCCGCGCACTACGTGGTGCGCTCGAAGGACGGGCATGTGGCGCAGATGATCCGCGAGCTGGACGTGGCGTTCCACGCGGGTGACCGCCCCTACAACGAGCGGAGCATCGGGATCGAGCACGAGGGCTGGGTGGACCGGCCGGAGTTCTTCACCGATGTCATGTACCGCTCGTCGGCGAAACTGACCGCGGGGATCTGCGAGCGGTACGGCATCCCCAAGGACCGCGAGCACATCGTGGGGCATGTGGAGGTGCCGGGCACCGACCACACCTGTCCCGGTCCGCACTGGGACTGGGACCGCTATCTGCGGCTGGTGCGGCGGGCCTGAGGGGCTGGGGCCCCGCCCGGCTGCCCGGCCGGGCCGTCCGCGCCGGGCGGTTCCGATGGCGCTGCCGGGTGCAGTGGCCGCCGGCGGTTCCGGGTGCCCTGGTGACCCTGGCGGCTCCGGTGGCCCCAGCGGACTCCGGCAGCCCCGGTGGCTTCGGTGGCCCCAGCGGCTCCGGCAGCCCCGGCGGCCGGGACGGCCTCAGCTCAGGCCGGCGTTCCGGGCCCGCTCCACCGCCGGGCCGATCGCCGCCGCCAGCTCGTCGATGTCGGCCTCCGTCGAGGTGTGCCCGAGGGAGAAGCGCAGCGTGCCCCGGGCCAGCTCCGGGTCGCTGCCGGTGGCGAGCAGCACGTGGCTGGGCTGGGCGACGCCCGCGGTGCAGGCGGAGCCGGTGGAGCACTCGATGCCCTGGGCGTCCAGGAGCAGCAGCAGGGAGTCGCCCTCGCAGCCGGGGAAGGAGAAGTGCGCGTTGGCGGGGAGCCGGCCGTCCGGGTCGGGGTCGCCGCCGAGGATCGCGTCGGGGGCGGCGGCCAGGACCGAGGTGATCAGCTTGTCGCGCAGCGCGCCGATCTCCCGGGCGAAGACCGGCTGGTGCTCCGCGGCGTGCCGGGCGGCGGCGGCGAACCCGGCGACGGAGGGCACGTCGAGAGTGCCGGACCGCACCTGACGCTCCTGGCCGCCGCCGTGCAGCAGCGGTACGGGGGCCTGGGACCGGCCGAGGAGCAGGGCGCCGATGCCGTACGGGCCGCCGATCTTGTGGCCGGAAACCGTCATGGCGGCCAGGCCGGAAGCGGCGAAGTCGAGGGGCAGCTGACCGAACGCCTGGACCGCGTCGGCGTGCATCGGGATGCCGGACTCGGCCGCCACCGCGGCGAGTTCCCGGACCGGCTGGACGGTGCCGATCTCGTTGTTCGCCCACATGACGGTCACCAGGGCGACGTCGGACGGGTCGCGCGCGATGGCGTCGCGGAGCGCGTCGGGGTGGACCCGGCCGTAGCCGTCGACCGGCAGGTACTCGACGCGCGCGCCCTCGTGCTCGGCCAGCCAGTCGACGGCGTCCAGCACCGCGTGGTGTTCGACGGGGCTGGCCAGGACGCGGATCCGGGCCGGGTCGGCGGCCCGGCGGGACCAGTAGAGGCCCTTCACGGCGAGGTTGTCGGACTCCGTGCCGCCCGCGGTGAACACCACTTCGCTCGGGCGCGCGCCGAGCGCGGCGGCGAGGTGCTCCCGGGACTCCTCGACGGCGCGGCGGGCTCTGCGCCCCGCCGCGTGCAGGGAGGAGGCGTTGCCGGTGACGGCGAGCCGAGCGGTCATCGCCTGCACCGCCTCCGGGAGCATCGGGGTGGTGGCGGCGTGGTCGAGGTAGGCCATGGTGCCCCCGATTCTACGAGCCGCGGCGGGGCGGGGTTAAGGCGCGTACCGGCTCATGACCGGGTGGCGGACGACCGGCCGGGAGGAGGCCCGGCGGAGCGCTTCCCTCCGCACCGGCGCCCTCCGCTCCGGCGCCGTCGGCACCGGCGCCTCGGCACCGGCCGGGCGCGCCCCCGCCGTCCGCCCTCGCCCCGGCACATCCGCACCAGCACATCCGCACCGGGCGCGACCGTGCCCCCGGCCCGGGTCCCGCCCCGCTCGTCAGACCTGGAGCACCCGCGCCAGCTGCCGGGACTGGGCCACCAGGCGGTCCTCGCTGTCCCAGACCTCGGCGTCCTCCTCCAGGAAGCCGCCGGCCAGATTGCGGGTGCCGATCGCCACGCGCAGCGGGCCGGGGGCAGGCCGGCAGCGGACGTGCACGGTGAGTTCGACGGTGGGGACCCAGCCGAGGACGCCGAGTTCGAAGGCGGTGGGCGGCAGCGCGTCCACGGCGAGCAGCAGCGAGAGCGGGTCGTGGTCGCGGCCGTCGGCGAGACCGAACCAGGCCCGCATGTCGCCGTTGCCGGAGGGGGAGCCGACCGCCCACCCCGCGGTGGCCGGGTCCAGCCGCAGGTCGAGGCGGTCGGTGATGGCGCTGCTGCCGGGGATGACACTGGCCCCGGGCCCGTCGTTCGCGCCGAGGCACTGCTCGTACGGGGGCATGGCCGGGGGCTTCGCGGTGGTGCGGACCTCGTCGGTGAGGGCCGCGAGGTCGCCGTAGTGGGCGGTGACGCGGATGCGTTCGACGTCCGAGCCGTCCTCGGCCCGCTGCACCAGGGTGGCGGTGCCGGTGGACATGGTGCGGCCGGTGCGGACGGTCTCGGTGCGGATCTCGGCCGGGCCCGGGGTGGAGGCCGTCAGGTAGTGCGCGGTGATGGTGAAGGGGTCCGGGTGCGGCAGCGCCTCGCCGAGGGCGCGGCCGAGGACGGCGAGCAGGTAGCCACCGTTGACCGCCTGGATGATCGTCCAGCCCTCGGACAGCCGGGCGTCGTAGACGCCGGGGGCGCGCTGCACGACGGCCGTATCGCGGTCGAACTCGCTGCTGCCGATGGTTGCCTGAGCTGCTGCCTGTGCCATGCGCTGCACGCTAACACCGAGAAGTTACCGGCGGGTAGTGTTGTCTTGAACATCACAGCGGAGCCCCGGGATCCGGCGCCCGCGGGCCGGTCCGGGAACCCGTCCCCCGCCCGGCCGGGGGCAGCCACCGGGCAGCGCGCGGCGACCGGCGCGGCCGCACCCCGTCCCCGGGGCCGGAGACCGTTCGGGGCACCGACGACGGTCCGGGTCAGGCCTCTTCCACCGCCGAGGAACGCCGGTGCCAGGCGCGGGGCGCACGCCAGCCGAAACGCATGGCGAGGATCCGGATCAGGAACGCGATGACCGCCGCGCTCGCGCTGCTCAGCGCGTTGAGCCCGTCGAAGCGGATGAGCAGGGCGGTGATCGTGGCGCCCACGATGCAGGGCACCGCGTAGAGGTCGCGGTCCCAGCGCAGCAGGGAGGGCACCTCGTTGGCGAGCACGTCGCGGAGCACACCGCCGCCGGCCGCGGTCACCAGGCCGAGGACGGCGGACTGGGTGAGCCCGAGGCCGTACTCGTGGGCCTTGGTGGTGCCCGCCACGCAGAACAGTCCGAGGCCCGCGGCGTCGAAGACCAGCACCGCGCCGTTGATCCGCTCGACCTGCGGGTGGAGGAAGAAGACGCAGGTCGCCGCGACCAGCGGCATCAGGAAGTAGCCCAGATCGGTGAAGGCGGCCGGCGGGACGGCACCGATGATCAGGTCACGCACCACCCCTCCGCCCAGCGCCGTCGCCTCGGCGAGCACCGCGATACCGAACACGTCGAAGTTCTTGCGCACGGCGAGCAGCGCACCGGAGATCGCGAAGACGAAGATCCCGACGAGGTCCAGGGAGTGCTGGACGGAAGGGGTGTACAGATCGGTGAGGAGCACCCGGTCATCATGCCGCCGGTCCGCCCCGGGGCCGTTACTCCGTGCCGGTCTCCTTGCTCACGTTCCTCCCGCGCACGGGCCCCGTGGCCTCCCCGTCGGCGTCCGCGCCGGCGGCGGCCGTGCTGAGGCCGATCGCGTCGGCGGCGCCCTCCAGCGGGGTGTCGGCCGGTGCCTGGTCGGGGGCGTTCTCCGGGTGGTGGCAGGCCACCTGGTGGCCCGTCCGCAGCTGGACCAGCGGCGGCTCCTGCGTCGAGCAGAGCTCGGTCGCCTTCCAGCAGCGGGTGTGGAAGCGGCAGCCGGGCGGCGGCGAGATGGGCGAGGGGACGTCACCCTTGAGCAGGATGCGGTTGCGCTCGGTGCGCCGCCGGGGGTCGGGCACCGGCACCGCGGACATCAGCGCCCGGGTGTAGGGGTGCATGGGCGTCTCGTACAGCGAGGTGCGGTCGGCGAGCTCCACGATCTTGCCGAGGTACATCACCGCGATGCGGTCGGAGACGTGCCGGATGACCGACAGGTCGTGCGCGATGATCACATAGGTGAGGCCCAGCTCCTGCTGGAGGTCGTCCAGCAGATTGACGACCTGCGCCTGGATCGACACGTCCAGCGCCGAGACCGGCTCGTCCGCGACGACGAGCTTCGGCTTGAGCGCCAGCGCGCGGGCGATGCCGATGCGCTGGCGCTGACCGCCGGAGAACTCGTGCGGATAGCGGTTGTAGTGCTCGGGGCTGAGGCCGACCAGCTCCAGCAGTCCCTGCACCGTCTTCTTCACCCCGCCGTCGGGGTCCACGCCCTGGAGCCGGAAGGGCGCCCCGATGATGGAGCCCACCGTGTGCCTCGGGTTCAGCGACGAGTACGGGTCCTGGAAGATCATCTGGACGTCGCGGCGCATCGGCCGCATCCCGGCGGTGCCGAGATGCGTGATGTCCTTGCCCTCGAACTCGATCCTCCCCGCGGTCGGTTCGAGCAGCCGCGTGATCAGCCGGCCCATCGTCGACTTCCCGCAGCCCGACTCGCCCACCACGCCCAGGGTCTCCCCCGGCCGTACGGCGAAGTCGAGGCCGTCCACGGCCTGGACCGCTCCGACCTGGCGCTGCAGCAGTCCCTTTTTGATCGGGAAGTGCTTGACCAGCCCGGACACCTTGAGCAGCGGCTCAGGAGATGCGGCGGCCTGCTCCGGAATCGTCATCTCGGCGTCCTTTGCCTTGCTCACAGCTTCGGGGCAATCTCTTCGGTCCAGATCCGGGTCCGGTCCTCCTGCGTCATGTGGCAGGCCGCGTGGTGCCCGCCCGCCACCTCGCGGAGCTCGGGGCGCTCGGTGCGGCTGACGCCCCCGGCCGGCACGTCCGCGTACGGGCAGCGCGGGTGGAAGGCGCAGCCGCCGGGGACGTTGATCAGGCTGGGCGGGGAGCCCTGGACGGGGATGAGCCGCTCGGTCTGCTCCCGGTCGATCCGCGGCATGGAGCCCAGCAGGCCCCAGGTGTAGGGGTGCTGCGGCTCGTAGAAGACCTTCTCCGCCGGGCCCCGCTCCACGCAGCGGCCGCCGTACATCACCAGGATGTCGTCGGCCAGTTCGGCGACGACGCCCAGGTCGTGGGTGATGATGATGACCGCGGAGCCGAACTCCTTCTGCAGGTCCCGGATGAGGTCGAGGATCTGCGCCTGGACGGTGACGTCGAGGGCGGTGGTGGGCTCGTCCGCGATGAGCAGTTCCGGGTTGTTGACCAGCGCCATCGCGATCATCGCGCGCTGCCGCATGCCGCCGGAGAACTCGTGCGGATAGCTGTCCACCCGGGCCTTGGGCTCGGGAATGCCGACCCGGTCGAGCAGTTCGACCGCGCGCCTGCGGGCGGTCTTCTTGTCCACGTCGTGGTGGACCCGGTAGGCCTCCACGATCTGGGCGCCGATCGTGTAGTAGGGGTGCAGCGCGGACAGCGGGTCCTGGAAGATCATCGCCATCTCCCGGCCGCGGAGCCGGCGCACCTCCTCCGGGTCGGCCGACAGCAGTTCCTTCCCGTCCAGCCGGATCTCCCCGGAGATCTGCGCCCGTCCCCGGCCGTACTGGCCCACCTTGTGCAGGCCCATGATCCCCAGCGAGGTCACGGACTTGCCGGAGCCGGACTCGCCGACGATGCCGAGCGTCTTCCCCTTCTCCAGCTGGAAGGAGAGCCCGTCCACGGACTTCACCAGACCGTCCTCGGTCGGGAAGTGGATCCGCAGATCCCGCACGTCGAGGAAGGCCTCCGCCGCGGGAGAGGCGGTGGCGACCGGCTCGCCGACGGCGCCGGACTTGGTCAGATCCGTCACGAGAGCCTCACTCGGGGGTCGATCACGGAGTACAGGAGGTCCACGACGAGGTTGGCCACGACCACGGCCGCCGCCGCGATGAGGGTCACGCCGAGGATCAGCGGCAGGTCCCGGTCGCCGATCGCCTTCACCGCCGCCTGGCCGAGGCCGGGGAGGTTGAAGGTGGTCTCCGTCAGGATCGCGCCGCCGACCAGCGCGCCCAGGTCCATGCCGAGGATCGTGAGGATCGGCGTCATGGTGGAGCGCAGCGCGTGCTTGCCGATGACGACCGGCTCCCGCAGGCCCTTGGCGCGGGCGGTGCGGATGTAGTCCTCGCCCAGGATCTCCAGCATGGTGGCCCGGGTGAGCCGGGCGTACATCGCCGCGTACAGGAAGGCGAGGGTCACCCAGGGGAGGACGAGCCCGCCGAACCAGCCGCCCGGGCTCTCGGCGAACTCCACGTACTCGCCCTCGACCCAGCCGAGCTGGTAGCTGAAGATCGCCAGGGACAGCAGACCGGTGAAGTAGATCGGCAGCGAGACGCCGGCGAGGGCGATGCTCATGGCCGAACGGTCCAGCAGCGAGCCCCGCTTGAGCGCGGAGACGATGCCGGTGGTCACGCCGCCGAGCAGCCACAGGACACAGGCGCCCGCGGCCAGCGAGAGGGTGACCGGCAGGCGGTCGAGGAGGACCGGCCAGATGGCCTGCTCATTGCGGAACGAGTAGCCGAAACAGGGCCGCTCGCAGTGGACGGAGGAGCCCCCGCCCACGTAGTCGCGGCCGAGGAAGATGCCGCGGACGAACTCCCAGAACTGGACGAGGATCGGATCACCCAGGCCGAGCTTCTGCCGGACGCCCTCGATCGCCGCGGGGTCCGCCTGCTTCCCGATGAACATCGCGGCAGGGTCGCTGCCCGTCAGCTTCGGGATCATGAAGAAGATGCCGAACGTCACCAGCGTGACCACGAGCAGCATCAAGACAACGGCGGCCAGCCGCCTGATGAGGTATGCGAGCACTGCAGTCGGCCCGGCAGGCGGCCCGGGAGACCTCCGCAGAGGTCCCCCGAGCCACCGCGCGCGGCCATCACCTGCCCTTCGTGCCTAGCGGCGATGCGCCGTGGGAAGCGTACGGGTGATCACTTGACGCCGAGCGAGGCGTAGTCGTAGCGGCCGTTGTACGAGTCGGCCGTGTACACGTTGGTCAGCCGCGAGCTGCGCCAGATGATGTTCTTCTCGAAGGTGAACGGCAGGTACACCGCGTGCTCGGAGACCTTCTCGTTGATCTGCCGGTAGTAGTCGGCCGCCTTGTCGGGGTCCGTCTCGGCGAGGCCCTTGTCGAAGAGCTTCTCGATCGACGGGTCCTTCAGCATCGAGAAGTTGTTGTTGCCGCTGTCGAGGATGAACCGGCCGTCCACCAGCGGCTGGGAGAAGCCCTGGCCGGACGGGAAGTCGGCACCCCAGCCCATGATGATGATGCCGTAGTTCTTCTTCTCGACGTTCTTCGGTGCGCCGATGATGCCGGAGCTCTGGGCGCCGTCGTACTGGTCGACATCGGCCTCGATGCCGATCTTCTTCAGCGACGCCTGCATCGACTGCGCGGTGTCGATCTCCTGCTGCTTGTTGTTGCGGACCGCGATGGTGGTCTTGAAGCCGTTCGGCTTGCCGCAGGCCTTGAGCTCGGCCTTGGCCTTCGCGACGTTCGCGGCGCCCTTGTTCTTGAGCACGCCGTAGGGGTCGTACTTCGGGTCGGAACCCTTGATCGCCGGCGGCAGCATGTTGGTGGCGATGTCGCCGCCCGCCATCGGGCCGCCACGGGCGTTCTGCAGCGACTTGTGATCGGAGCCGTAGATGACCGCCTTGCGGCAGTGGACGTTGTCGAACGGCTTGACCGTCTGCGGGAACACCGCGTACCGGATGAAGCCGGTCTGCGGGTTGTCCAGGTTGTCCTTGTGGTTCCGCAGCGCCTTCTGGCGGCCGGCCGCGCCGACGCCAGTGGCGTTGATGTCGAGGTCGTAGTCGCCCTCGATCAGCCGGTTGTCCATGTCGTCGGCGTTGGTGGTGAGCTTGACCGTGATCTTGTCCGGCAGCGCCTTGCGGATCGGGTCCGAGCTCTTCTTCCACTCGGCGTTCCGGGAGAGCGCGATCCCCTTGTTGGGGGTGTAGGAGTCGAACTTGTAGGGGCCGTTGGAGAACGGCTTCAGGCCGTACTTCTCCACGGTGTCCTTGTCCTGCCGCACCGGCGTCGCCGAGGGCATCGCCAGCATCTGGAGGAAGTCACCGTTGGCCTTCGGCAGCTTGAAGACGATCGTCTTCTCGTCCGGGGTCTCGATGGACTTCAGGCCGAGCTTGTCCTTGCTCTTGTCCTTGTACGGACCCGCGTACTCCTTCTTCGGGTCGAGGACCTGCTGAAGGTAGATCGGACCGCCGGAGATCTTGTCCTGCGCCCAGATCCGCTCGATGCCGTACTTGATGTCCTGCGCGGTGACGGGCTTGCCGTCCTCCCAGGTCACGTCGTCACGCAGGGTGAAGGTGTAGGTCTTGCCGTCCGCGGAGACCTTGCCGGTGTCGGTGGCCATGTCCGGCACCAGCTCGGTGCTGGCCTTGCCCGGCGCGGTCTTGAAGGAGATGAGCTGACGCGTGTAGAACCGCGCGAAGTCCCACATGAAGCCGTAGTAGCCGCGCTGCGGGTCCCAGGAGTCGGCGTCCTGGGTGCCGATGAATTTGAGGGTGCCCCCCTTCTTCGCCGACGCGTTGGCGATGTTGCCGACGGCGGCGTTGAACCCGGGGGCACCTCCCTTCCCGTCGTCGTCCTTTCCTCCGCCACCGCATGCGGCGGTGCCCAGCAGGGCGGCGACGACGAGGGCCGAGCCGGCGGCCAGTCTGCGTCTCGAAGCGTGGTTCGTTCTCACGATCTAGCAACCTCCGTGATGGTCGCGGCCCACCGGGCGACGACTGTTGTGGAATGGCCGCCCGACGGATCGGCAGGGGCGGTTCTGAGCTGGGTCGTTGCGGTCGGTGCGGGTGGGCTCAACGGGAGCCCTTCGGGTCCAGCGCGTCCCGCACGCCGTCGCCGAAGAGGTTGAACGCCAGCACCGTGATGAAGATCGCCAGACCGGGGATCACCATGAACGTGGGGTCCGACTCATAGGTGTCCACCGCCTTGTCGAGCATCTGCCCCCACGAGGAGGTGGGCGGCTTGACGCCCGCACCGAGGAAGCTGAGCGCGGCCTCGGTGAGCACGTTGGTGGGGATCATCAGCGTCGTGTAGACGGTGATCGGGGCCACCAGGTTGGGGAGCAGCTCCCGGAAGAGGATGTAGATCTGCCCGGCGCCCAGGCTCCGGGCGGCCTCGACGTACTCCCGCTCCCGCAGCGAGAGGGTCTGGCCGCGGACGATGCGCCCGACGTACGGCCAGCCGAAGAAGCCGATCACCACGACCAGCGCGCCGATGCGCACTCCGCTGCCGCTCACGCCGAGCATCTCGTTGGGCAGCACCGAGACCAGCGCGATGATGAAGAGGAGCTGCGGGAAGGCGAGCAGCACGTCCATGACCCGGCTGATCACCGCGTCGACCCAGCCGCCGAAGTAGCCGGCGACCACGCCGAAGACGGTGCCGAGAGCGACCGCGACCATCGCGGCGAGGAAGGCGACGAGGAGCGAGATCCGCGCTCCGTAGACCACGCGGGAGAACACGTCCCGGCCGTTGACCGGCTCGACGCCGAAGAGGAAGTCGCCGCTGATGCCGCCCCAGGAGCCGTACGGGGTGCCGAACAGCGGGTCGATCTTCTCCTCGTGGAACTCGTCCGGCGGATGGCCCAGGAGACCGACGATGAGCGGCGCGAACACCGCGACCAGGATCAGGAAGAGCACGACGACGCCACCGGCCAGCGCCAGCTTGTCCCGTTTCAGCCGGATCCAGGCGATGCGCCACGGGGAGCGTCCCTGGATCGCCGCGACCGGAACATCGGCGGCGACGTCGACGGCCGCGGCCTCAACGGCACTCGTGTCGTGCGGTGGTGCGGTCATCGTCTGGGGAACCCCTCTCGGCCGCATGAAACGGCCCACGCCCGCCGCCGGAGCGGCTTGATCACATCAGTGGTGCGAGCTGAACGAGTGGTACGAAAACGTTCCGGAGCGGTCCCAGAGGGCCGACGCCGCGTCGTTGCCGGGAGTCTTCATCGCGGTCTGAGGCCCCGCCAGACTTCCCCGGCAATGGATGCGCAACTGTGATGTGACCAGGCATCCTCCGTTATCCGAACAACAGAACAGCACGAGCGGAACCAGAAACGGCCCATATCCCTTGATATGGCGCGAAGTTGCTGCACGTCATGGCATCCCCGGAGCAGCCGGCGGGCGCGCGGAACGATGCAATCCGGGGGTTTCCGGGGACGTATGGAGGGGCGGATCCGCGAGCCGGGGCGTACAAATTGCGCCAGGTCGTGGAGCCCCGCCGCCGGTTCGGGGAGTTCCGATTCGGAGAGCGCTCCGGGACGGGCGGCGCGGCCGGTACCGGCGGACGCGGGCCGGGCGGACAGAAGTCAGGCGGCGCGGGCCGGGTGGACAGAGGTCAGGCGGCGCGGGCCGGGTGGACACAGCTCAGGCGGACGCCGACCGGGCAACGGCGAACCGGGCAGGCGCAGATCGGGCGGACGCGCCCGCGCAAGGCGCGGACCGTGCGGATCCGGGTCCGCCCGCCCGGTGCGGTCAGTACGCCCGGGGTGCCGGCCCCTGCCAGCCCTGCGCCTCCGGGGCACCGCCGGCGGGCGCGGGCGGGTAACCGTAGCCGGGGGCGGGCCCGGTGGGCGGCGCCGCCGCGGCGCCGTAGGCGTCCCGGTCGAAGAACGGCCGGGCGTTCGCCCGCAGCCACATCGCCACCGGGTCGTACTCGTCGGACATCGCGACCGTCGACACCGGCAGCCCGTCCGGCACGGCCCCGATCGACTGCTGCATCATCACCCGCACGGAGTCCACCGCCTGCGGGCCCGTGTCGTACAGCTCCAGGCCGATCGCCAGGTACGGCGCGCCGAGGGAGGGCTGCACCCAGGCGCGGCGCAGCGCCCGTACGGCGGGGGTGCGGTGCGCGTTCTGCGTCAGCAGCGCGTAGAACTGCGGGATCTCGATGGTCGGTTCGGACAGCCGCAGCGGCCCGGCGGGCAGCCGGTCCAGCCCGCCGGCGATCCGGCGGAGATCCGCCCAGGGAATGCCGACGCCGCCGCCCGGGGCGTGCGGGTTGAGCCACAGGCCCCAGCGCTCGGGGTAGAGGGCCGACGCGATCTCCCAGCCGGTGACGACCTCGTGGGCGCGGTTCCAGCCGCTGGCCGCCAACTCCTGGGCGGAGGTGACGCAGGGGGCGTACCCCAGGCCGCCGACCTCCATGTTCCCGTACTGGGCGTCCGGTGATCCGGGCCGGCCGTGCCAGAGCAGCATCCAGACCTGCTCCTCGGCAAGGGCGCGCAGCAGGGCCTCATAGGCGTCGTACCGCCCGGGCGTCACCTGCCGCAGCATCTGCTCGACGGCTCCGGCCGCCGCTGCGCTGGCTCCCGCGCTCACCTGACTCCGCCCCTTCTTCCGGCCTGTCGGCACTGTGCGGGGCAGTCCCGCTCCCGCCCGGTCATCCAACCAGCTTACGGGCCGACGGTGGCCCGTCCCGGTGCACCACCGGGGGTACACCCGGGTCGCGTTCAGCGCTCCGCGGTGTGGAAGGGGCGCACGCGCTCCAGCATCCAGTGCCCCACGGGGTCGTTCGCGACGTCCAGGAGTACCAATTGCACCGGCCAGGGCACCGGAACCGCGCCCAGCGCACGCCCCAGGGCCTCCATCACCACGGTCCGGTCCTCCGGTTCGCAGCGGACGAGTTCGACGCCGACGAACAGCGCGGGCGCGTCGCCCTCGACGCTGGCGAGGGCGCGGCGGGCGGTGCGGACCAGCCCGGTGACGGCGAACTCGCCCGCGGCGGCGCCGAGGAAGTCGACGGGTTCGTCCTGCCAGTCGGGCTCGAAGAGCCGCACCCGGCCACCCGAGGCGGGCCCGTCGAGCTCGGTCCGGCCGGTCCGGCAGAGCTCGGCGACGGCGGCGGGCGGCAGCGGAACGCCGACGGCCCCGCCCGGGTTGACGGCGATGCCGAGCTGCGGCGGGAGACCGCGGGCGAACTCCCGGGCCGGCGCGACGGTGAACGACACATGCGAGCCGACGACCTGGAGGAACTGCTGCTCGGAGCTGAACACCGGGACGTACGCGGCGCCGTCGATCTCGACGGTGGGCAGGTCCAGGTCCCGGCTCTCCCGGCTGCCGCCGCCTGGCAGCGGCACCCAGACATGGCTGCGGCCGAGCACCTCGACCAGCCGGGGCCCGGCGCCGGCCACGCCCACGGAGGCGGCGAGCGCCTCTTCGAGCGCATTGCCGGGGAATCCGCTGCCCGGGGTCGCCCCGTCGGGAAGCGAGGTATAGCTGTGCTGCTCCGTCATGCTCATCGGGCCCCACCACGTCTCGTCCGAACTGCACAGGAACCCTAGCGGTTGCGGGCCGCGGGAGCTCCCCTGGGGTGACCGGATTTCTGTCGGGAACCTCCAGGACGCGCCGGACCTTTCCGCCATTTGGCGCCGTCCCGCCCGCCGCGGACGGACGGATCCTCCGGACGGGGGCGCTCCGGAACCGTCCGGGACCGCTGCGGAGCGGCTGCGGAACCGTCGGGTCCGCCTGCCGGGCCCCGGTCCGGGTCCCGGTCCGGGTCCCGGTCCGGGTCCGGGTCCCGGTCCGTGTTCGTTCGGCACCGGTCAGGGGCGGTCGCGGACGGCCGGTGACCGCCTGCGTCGGTCAGTCGAACCCGATGCCGGAGAGTGTGGTCGCGGCCCGGCGGTCCAGCAGGACGGCCGAGGCGCAGCCGTCCGGCAGCCGCCCGGCCTCCAGCTCCCGGACCAGCCGCCCCACGGCGCGCCGGTGCCGGGCGAAGGCGTATCCGGAGACCCCGCGCCCGCGCGAGGCCTGCCCCTCCAGGGCGACCCGCGGCTCCACGTCGAGCAGCGCCAGGTGCAGGGAGCGGCCGCGCCGGCGGGCGTCGCGGGCCAGCCAGCGGCGCACCCAGACGAGGCTGCCGCAGTCGTGCACCACGACGCTGTCGCCGGAGCGCAGCGCGCGGCGCAGCCCGGCGTAGTGCGCCAGGCGGACGAGGGGGCGGTAGACGGCGTACGGGAGCAGCGCGGGCATCCTGCGCTCCCAGCGGTCCCTGGTGTCCTGCGAGTCCACCCGGTGGACCCGGGCCCCGCCGTGCTCCGGGGCGCCGGCCGCCCGCCGGATCAGGGTGCTCTTGCCGCTGCCGGGCAGGCCGGAGACGACGAGCACGTCCCCGGCGGGGTAGCGCAGCGCGGCGGCCGGGCGCCCGCGCAGCTCCGTGGTGCCGGCCAGGCGGCCGGGGCGGACGACGCCCGGGGCGGCCGGGGCTCCCGGGCCCGTCTGGCTGGGCACCGCGCCGAGCCCGACCCCCGAGGCTGTCGCAAACGTTCCGTGGCTCTGCACCGTGATCGTCCTCCCAGGTCCGGTCACTGCGGCTGCCGCAGAGTTTCAAGAAAAGGTAATGCCATACAACCGCCTTATCCCCCGCCCGCAGGGTCCGAAAGTGTCACAGGCGTGCAATGATGTGCGCGCAAACTCCATACCGGCCGCTTGTAACCCGCGCGGGAGAGTCTCCGGACCGGCAGTGAGCCGGGCGCCGGAGCGCCGAAGGAGCAAGTCCTCCCTTGAATCTCTCAGGCCCCGTACCGCGCAGGCGAGGCACATCTGAAAAGCGGGCCGCCGTGGAGCGGTCCCACCCAAGGTGCAAGCTGTGACCCGCCTGCCGGGTCGTGGCGAACCTCTCAGGTTCCGATGACAGATGGGGAGGCTGTGTTGTTGTCGACAGAGCCTCGCCACCCTTGCTTGGGAGCCTGAACATGACCGATGCATCACGCCGTACCGCCCTCGACGCACTGCACCGCGGGCTCGGCGCCACCATGACCGACTTCGCCGGCTGGGACATGCCGCTGCGCTACGGCAGCGAGCGCGACGAGCACCTGGCGGTGCGGACCCGCGCCGGACTCTTCGACCTCTCCCACATGGGTGAGATCACCCTGACCGGCCCGGAGGCCGGGGCGCTGCTGGACTACTCCCTGGTCGGCAATCTCTCCGCGCTCGCTCCCGGCCGCGCCCGCTACACCATGATCTGCGACGACCGGGGCGGCATCCTCGACGACCTGATCGTCTACCGGCTGGCCGACGAGGAGTTCATGGTCGTCGCCAACGCCTCGAACGCGCAGGTCGTGCTGGACGCGCTGACCGAGCGCGCGGCGGGCTTCGCGGGCGCCGCCGTGCGGGACGACCGGGAGGCGTACGCCCTGCTGGCCGTCCAGGGACCGGAGTCCCCCGGCATCCTGAAGTCGCTGACCGACGCCGACCTGGACGGGCTGAAGTACTACGCCGGACTGCCCGGCACGGTGGCCGGGGTGTCCGCGCTGATCGCCCGGACCGGCTACACCGGCGAGGACGGCTTCGAGCTGTTCGTGGCGCCCGGCGACGCCGAGGCTCTGTGGCAGGCGCTGACGGAGGCGGGCAAGGACGCGGGCCTGGTGCCGTGCGGCCTGTCCTGCCGGGACACCCTGCGCCTGGAGGCGGGCATGCCGCTGTACGGGCACGAGCTGACCACGGACACCACCCCGTTCGACGCGGGGCTGGGCCGGGTCGTGAAGTTCGAGAAGACCACCAACGACGGCCGCTTCGTCGGCCGTGAGGCCTTGGAGGCCGCGGCGAAGCGGGCCGAGGAGGCCCCGCCGCGCAAGCTGGTCGGCCTGATCGCCGAGGGCCGCCGGGTGCCGCGCGCCGGGTACCCGGTGGTGGCCGCCGGCTCCGGCACCGTGATCGGCGAGGTCACTTCGGGCGCCCCCTCGCCCACCCTCGGCAAGCCCGTCGCCATCGCCTATGTGGACGCCGAGCACGCCGCGCCCGGCACCGAGGGGGTCGCGGTGGACATCCGCGGCAGCCACGAGCTGTACGAGGTCGTCGCCCTGCCGTTCTACAAGCGGCAGCGCTGACGTCCCCGCCGGTCCCCACCAGCGGCGCGCTGACGTCGCGGCCTGTCCGCGCCACCCCGACGGGCACCGGTCACCGGCCGGTCACCCACTGCCGACCGGTTGTCGGGAATCTCTCGTCACGGCCGTCCCATCTGTCAAGACCCGGCACCACAGCACGCCCCCTCATCCAGGAGAATCAGGTCATGAGCAACCCCCAGCAGCTGCGCTACAGCAAGGAGCACGAGTGGCTCACCGTCGCCGAGGACGGTGTGTCGACCGTGGGCATCACCTCGCACGCCGCCGACGCGCTCGGTGACGTCGTCTACGTCCAGCTCCCGGAGGCCGGCGACACCGTCACCGCGGGCGAGTCCTGCGGTGAGCTGGAGTCGACCAAGTCGGTCAGCGATCTGTACTCCCCGGTCACCGGCGAGGTCACCGAGATCAACCAGGACGTCGTGGACGACCCCGCGCTGGTGAACTCCGCCCCCTTCGAGGGCGGCTGGCTGTTCAAGGTGAGGGTCACTGACGAGCCGGCGGACCTGCTCTCCGCCGACGAGTACACCGCCTTCACCGGCAACTGATCCGCCCACCCGTCGCCCGATTGGGATCCTGATGTCGCTTCTCAACCAGTCCCTGCACGAGCTCGACCCGGACGTCGCCGCCGCCGTCGACGCCGAACTCGACCGCCAGCAGTCCACGCTCGAGATGATCGCCTCGGAGAACTTCGCTCCGGTCGCGGTCCTCGAGGCGCAGGGCTCGGTGCTGACCAACAAGTACGCCGAGGGCTACCCGGGCCGCCGCTACTACGGCGGCTGTGAGCACGTCGATGTGATCGAGCAGCTCGCGATCGACCGCATCAAGGAGCTCTTCGGGGCCGAGCACGCGAACGTCCAGCCGCACTCCGGCGCCCAGGCGAACGCCGCGGCGATGTTCGCCCTGCTCTCCCCCGGTGACACCATCCTGGGTCTGAACCTCGCCCACGGCGGGCACCTGACCCACGGCATGAAGATCAACTTCTCCGGCAAGCTCTACAACGTGGCCGCCTACCACGTCGACGAGAAGACCAACCTGGTCGACATGGACGAGGTCGAGCGCCTCGCCAAGGAGCACCGGCCGAAGCTGATCGTCGCGGGCTGGTCCGCCTACCCGCGGCAGCTGGACTTCGCGGCGTTCCGGCGGATCGCCGACGAGGTCGGCGCGTACCTGATGGTCGACATGGCGCACTTCGCGGGCCTGGTGGCCGCGGGGCTGCACCCGAGCCCGGTGCCGCACGCCCACGTCGTGACCACCACCACCCACAAGACGCTGGGCGGCCCCCGCGGCGGCGTGATCCTGTGCACCGCCGATCTCGCCAAGAAGATCAACTCCGCGGTCTTCCCCGGTCAGCAGGGCGGCCCGCTGGAGCACGTCATCGCGGCGAAGGCGGTGTCGTTCAAGGTCGCGGCCTCCGAGGACTTCAAGGAGCGCCAGCAGCGCACGCTGGACGGCTCCCGGATCCTCGCCGAGCGTCTGACCAGGGAAGACGTCACCAAGGTCGGTGTCTCGGTGCTGTCCGGCGGCACCGACGTCCACCTCGTCCTGGTGGATCTGCGTAATTCCGAGCTGGACGGGCAGCAGGCGGAGGACCGCCTCCACGAGGTGGGCATCACCGTCAACCGCAACGCCATCCCGAACGACCCCCGGCCCCCGATGGTCACCTCGGGCCTGCGGATCGGCACCCCCGCGCTGGCCACCCGTGGCTTCACGGCGGAGGACTTCGCCGAGGTCGCGGACGTCATCGCCGAGGCGCTGAAGCCGTCCTACGACGCCGACGCGCTGAAGGCCCGGGTCACCGCCCTGGCCGAGAAGCACCCGCTGTACCCCGGCCTGAAGAAGTAACCGGCCGGCGGCGGGGCACCCGCATCACCACGTGCGGGTGCCCCGCCCGGCACCTCCAGTACCACCCAGCACAGACAAGGGAGTCCGCCACCGTGGCCATCTCCGTCTTCGACCTTTTCTCCATCGGCATCGGCCCGTCCAGTTCCCACACGGTCGGCCCCATGCGCGCGGCCCGGATCTTCGTCGGGCGCCTGAAGAGGGACGGTCTCCTGGCGCAGACCGCCTCCGTCCGGGCCGAGCTGTTCGGCTCGCTCGGCGCCACCGGTCACGGCCACGGCACCCCCAAGGCCGTCCTGCTCGGCCTGGAGGGGCACTCCCCCCGCACCGTCGACGTCGAGACCGCCGACGACGAGGTCGAGCGCATACGCAGCAGCAAGCGGCTGCGGCTCCTCGGCGCGGAGATCGGCGAGGCGCACGAGGTCGACTTCGACGAGTCCTCGCAGCTCGTCCTGCACCGCCGCCGCTCCCTGCCGTACCACGCCAACGGCATGACCCTCTACGCCTACGACGAGACCGGCGCGCCGCTGCTGGAGAAGACGTACTACTCGGTGGGCGGCGGCTTCGTCGTCGACGAGGACGCCGTCGGCGAGGACCGGATCAAGCTCGACGACACGGTGCTGAAGTACCCGTTCCGCACCGGTGACGAGCTGCTGCGGATCTCCCGGGAGACCGGCCTGTCGATCTCGGCGGTGATGCTGGAGAACGAGAAGGCCTGGCGCACCGAGGAGGAGATCCGCGCGGGCCTGCTGGAGATCTGGCAGGTCATGCAGGCGTGCGTCAGCCGCGGCATGACGCGGGAGGGCATCCTGCCGGGCGGCCTGAAGGTCCGCCGCCGGGCGGCGAACTCCGCCCGCCAGCTGCGCGCCGAGGGCGACGCCACGGCCCGCGCCATGGAGTGGATCACCCTCTACGCGATGGCCGTGAACGAGGAGAACGCGGCCGGCGGCCGGGTCGTCACCGCCCCCACCAACGGCGCGGCGGGCATCATCCCCGCGGTGCTGCACTACTACGCGAACTTCGTTCCGGGCGCCGACGAGGAGGGCATCGTCCGCTTCCTCCTCGCCGCGGGCGCCATCGGCATGCTCTTCAAGGAGAACGCCTCCATCTCCGGCGCCGAGGTCGGCTGCCAGGGCGAGGTCGGCTCGGCCTGCTCGATGGCGGCCGGCGGCCTGGCGGAGGTCATGGGCGGCAGCACCGAGCAGGTGGAGAACGCCGCCGAGATCGGCATGGAGCACAACCTCGGCCTGACCTGCGACCCGGTGGGCGGCCTGGTGCAGATCCCGTGCATCGAGCGGAACGGCATGGCGGCGGTCAAGGCCGTCACGGCGGCCCGGATGGCCCTCCGCGGCGACGGCCGGCACCACGTCTCCCTCGACAAGGTCATCAAGACCATGAAGGACACCGGCGCGGACATGAAGGTCAAGTACAAGGAGACGGCGCGGGGCGGGCTCGCGGTGAACGTCATCGAGTGCTGAGGGAAGAGGCCCTGACCAGCGCGTGGGCGCGCCGGGCTGTCCGAGGGCAGCTCCGACTCCGGGAACGTCGTCGGCTCAGCTCCCGCATCGCGCGGGTCCGTCGCTCCACTGCCTGGGTGATGACCGGGTCTACCTGGGGCACTTCCTAGGGGCAGGCGGGCCTCTCGTGCCCGCCTGCTCCCGGCCGCTCCATTGGTGGCCGCGCGGCGGCCGGGGCGCCGCAGGGCCCTCCGTGAGTCCGGCGCCGCTCCGCCAAGCCGGCGACGCCGACATCGGGCAGGACCAAGGGCGGCAGCTTCATTGATCGAAGACATTGGGCAGCCGCCCTTCGACGGGGGCTTTGCCCCGGGAAGCGGCACGGTCGGCGAGGAGGCATAGCTGTGCGGGGGTGAGTCCGGCCAGGTCGCGGAAGTCGCGGTTCATGTGTGCCTGGTCGTAGTAGCCACACAGAGTCGCCCGGTCAGCCAGTGATCGACAAGCGGCGGGCGGCAAGGTGAGCGCCCGTTGAAACCGCAGGATTCGGCTGACGGATTGCGGCGGCAGTCCGATCTGCTCGCGGAAGAGCACCTGCAGCCGCCGTTTGCCGCAGCCCGTGGCGTCGGCCAGGTCTTTGGCGTATAACCGCCCGTGGCAGGCGCGCAGCCGGCTCCATGCCTCGGCAACGACCGGCGAGGGCGGCGGAGCGTCCACCATCCGCCGCGCCAGGGCGTTGTCGATGACCGCCCAGCGCCCTTGCCAGTCCGGCATCGCAACGAGCTGCTCGGTGAGCCTGACCGACCAGCCGCTGCCCAGTACCTCATCCGGGTGCACGTGGCCGTTGGCCAGGTGGTGCAGCGGTAACCCCAGACACCTGTACGCGCCGAGCGGAGTGAACTCCACCTCGACCGCCTCCGCGACACCCTCATAGCCCCCCCTTCACCGGCGACGTCCGCAGACCGGAGAGCATCGCATGCCACGTCGTCCGCGCCGCCGGAACGCTCTTGACCTCGTTGAGAAGGCACAGGGGATCGCCCCAGCCCAGGAACAACGTCACGGTGGCTGCAGGAAGAGTGAGCCTGACCGGTCCCCGCCCCGCAGTGCGGTGACCTCTGTACATGACCACCTGAGCCCGTAACCACTCGGGAGCGCGACGCTCCGCATACTCGCCCCTGCTCCTCGGCTCCATGGACACTTCAACCTCCGTCTGCGGCCCCGTGCCGCGCGCGACAGTCATCGCCCGTGAAGAGAGTGCGCCTTCGTACAAGGCGATCGCCGGGGCTCCACAGCAATCTGGACACACGCCACGCGCGGCGCCCGCCATCCCGAAACGCGGCGGGTGATGGCGACGGCGTGCTCGACCCGCAGGTGACACCGAATTGGGGCATCGAAGCGGATGCACCCATGAGTTGCTCTCACTGCGCGGTCGAGAACGCCGGGAGGCCAACGACGGCGCAGCAACGACGCACAGTCCTGTCGCCGGCGCGGCGACGAGTCCCATCAACGAGACCAGGGAGAACTGTGAACTTCCGACGCATATCCGCAGCAGCAGCCGGCCTGATGCTGGCGGGAATCATGGTCCCGGGAACGGCCACGGCGGCTTCGGCCACAGGGTCGCAGACGGAGGCCGCTGCCTGCTCGACCTGGATCGACTACGCCAACGGCCGCGGGCGGGCCCACGCCAACTGCCAGGGCCAGGGGGTCGACGTGAGTGTCTACGTGAAGTGTGGAAACGGCCGTTCCTACGCCAGCAGCCCCTACTGGCGCTGGGAGTACAACAAGGCCGAGTGCCCGTCCGGAATCGGCGCAACGGGGATGTCGTACAACGTTCGGTAGCTCATCCCGTTAGCAGCGGAGGGCCACATCTCGCGTAGCGCGGGTCAGGAAGGGAGCTCCTTCCCGACCCGCCCTACGTGCAGGTCGGAACCGCTCGGGTGACTCCCGAACTCACATCGAACGACGCCCAGCGCGGTCATCGCCGTCGCGACCTGCTCTGTCCTTCAAGACGCTGTGCGTCTCCCCAGTCGGCTCGCCGTAGACGGATCGACAAGCAGTGCGCGACTGATTGCCAACGACCAGGGCACGGGGCGCCTGCAATCTTGATTGATGTCGCCGTGGTGCTGGTTCGCCGACAGGTGCGAACGGGCGAGAACGGAGCAGGTCCAACTGGCTTTCAGTGAGCCGCGGTTGGGTCGCGACTGCACTCCGCGGGCCGGCAGGATCGTCCACTTCACGAGGCCGCTGTCGTTCTGGCGGCTCCCCTCGGCCGAGGTCAGCTCCGGTAGCGGCGACGATCATTCCGATGAGGAAGGAACATGCATTTGCTACGGGGTATGGGAAAGGCGGCAGCGGCAACTGTCGCGGCTGGTGCCATGACAGTCATCGTGTCCGCGGCACCTGCTTCAGCCGCCTCCTACGTGGACAAGCGTGCCAACCCCTGCGTGGGGTGCAATCCCGGCATTGTCGTCGAGTACTGGTACAAGAAGGGGTCCCACAGCCGGGGGGTGGGCTGGATCTACGCAGGGAAGGACAACCCGGCGGCGGGCAAGACCTACTACGCGCGGTGGCTCTACAAGAAGCCGGGCGGCTCATGGAAGGTCGGCAAGAGCTGGCGGAAGGGCACCAAGGTACACAACAGCTCCGAGTCATGGATCGAGGTGGACTGGGGCCGCGGCGGACACACCGGTCCCAAGTTCCCGAGGAACACGAAGATCGCCATTCAGTTCAAGGGCTCCGGCACGAAGCGCGCCGCGACCCTGAAGTAGTCGAATGGCCGTGCGGCCCGCATCTCGAATCCGGGAAAGGCCGAACGCCGTGCAGCCGGACATCGGCGGTCCCGGGCGGATTCCGCTCGGGGCCGCCGATGTCCGGGCACGATGCCGCAGCCGACCACTGCCTGAGACCGCCCCGCCCCGCCGCACAGCTCGGGCGCCGGCTGGAAACCGCGTGACCCTCCGGGCGATACTGGCGGCATGACCGCGCAGTCTTCGTTCCCGGTGCCGAACGCGTTCGAGCTGCTGTGTACCCAGTACGCACAGCGGCTGCCCGCGGAGCTACAGGATCTGAACGGTCCCGCCCACGGCAGGGTTGACCTGCCGCTGCACGTGGCCTGGTCGGGCCGCCGCTCCTACGGCCTGGAGCAGTCGCGCTCCCGGATGAGCCTGTACCGCACCGTCCTGGCCGAGGGCCAATGCCAGGACCTGATCGACTTCCTCAACCGGGATCTCCTCGTTGCGCAGTGGCCGGTGCTGCGCACGCTGATCAGCCGCCCGCTCAGGGTCGTGTGGGAGTCAGCCTTCCCCGAGCTCACCCCGGCAGCCGCCGAGACGGCCGCGTGAACCTCAGCGCACTCCATCGGCGGCTCCTGGCCGATGTCCTCACGATCGGCACCCCCTACCCGCTGGTGATCACTGGTGGATACGCCGTGCAGGCCCATGGCCTGGTCGACCGGCTCTCCCAGGATCTTGACGTGGCCACTGAAAATCCGGCTCCCATCAACGAGATCATCTGCACGGTCGGCGACGGTCTGACCGAGCGCGGCTGGGGCATCCGGCACATCGAGTCCAGCCCGCTTTCGGGCCGGCTCATCGCCACTGACCCTGCCACGGGCGAGGAGTGCGAGGTCGACATCCTCAAGGAAGCGTTCTGGGCTCCGCCCACCATCACCGAGTACGGGCCGGTTCTCTCCCTGGACGACGTGATCGGCACCAAGGTTCGCGCGCTCGCCGACCGCGGCGCGGTCCGCGACCTCATCGACGTCCATGCCGCCACCCGGCACCGCACTACCGCCGACCTTGAAAACCTCGGCCGCCGCCACGCCCGCTTCGAGTTCAGCCTCCACGACCTGCACGACCGCCTCGTCGGCGCCGAGTGGTGGGACGACCAGGACTTCACCGACTACGGACTGAGCTCTGAGCAGGTGGAGGACCTGCGCGCGTGGGCCCTGGCCTGGGCCGACGACCTCGCATCCCGACTCCACGCCGGTCAAGACCCGGAGGAGGACTGACCGCGTCCCGCTCGACGTCGGCGCAGCCGTCCTCCAGAGCCGCCGGGATGGCACCGGTGGCGCTGGTCCCCTGCCGGCTGTCGTGACGGACCAGGTCGTCGGCGACGTCGGAAGCGTCGGTGCGCAGCTCCACGTCCCTGGTCTGCCGTCGGCGGCATCGGCGACCCGGGCTGCGGCTCCGCGCACGACGACGATCCGCCGGAAGATTCGCGGGAGGGCCGGCAAACACGGAGGCCGTCCGGGGTGTCCTGGGCGGCCTTCGGTTGAGGTCTGAATCCAGGAAAGCGCCGCAAGCCGAGAGAGAAAGGTGCACACTTCCGTAAGGTGGTGTGCATGACGGAGACCACGTACTCGATCGTGCAGGCCCGGGCCCGGCTCGGTGCCATCGCGCGCGAGGTCAGCGCCACCCGTGAACCGGTCGCCATCACCGACCACGGACAGACCGTCGCCGTACTGGTCAGCCCCGCCGACGCCCTGGAGCTCCAGGAACTGCGCGCCCTGGCCGCCTACCGCGCCCGCCAGGCCCGCGGCGAGAACGCCGGCATCGGACACGCCGAGGCCTACCGCCGAGTCTTCGGCGGGGACGAGGCGTGAACTACGAGGTCATCTGGGAGCCCGAGGCCCTTGCCCAGGCGGAGCGGTTAGCCAAGGACGATCCCGACGGAGTGCGGCACGTGTTCACTGCCGTCGACCGCCTCGCCGACGACCCCCGGCCCCGGGGCGCGTTCGGCAGCGCCGACCTGCTGCGCATCCACGTCGGCGCCTACCGCGTGATGTACGAGATCAGCGACCAGCAAGTCCGGATCAGCGTGATCCACCTCGGACGCCTCCGCTGATCCCGCAGCCGCCTCCGTTCCGCTCGTTCGGTGCGAAGCGTCGTCGTAAGAGGTGCGGGAAGCGCGAAGCACCCTGACCGACAGGCGGGTGCCATTGCCGTCCGGCCCGGCGTCCGCTCACGGCAGAGGGCGGGAGCAGGTGGAGGTATCGACGTAGGCGAGGCCGTCGTAGTCCTCGGCGGGCACTGTCGGGGCGTGGTGCAGTCGGTAAGTGAAGCGTGGCACGTTGGCGCCGAAGCTGCGATGCATGTGCTGCTTGCCCAGCCAGTCCCGTACCTCGGCGGTGGCGGTCCGCGCGGCGCGCAGGTCGACAACGCAAAACGCCCTCGCCGAGGTGGCCCTCCTCGACGCCTACGCCGCCCGGGACGTCCTGAACCACGACATCGCCGGCTCCCGCCTGACCAGCGAGCAGAGCGAGAAACTCGGCGCCGTACTCACCGCATCAGGACTCGGCGCCGGGACTCTTCCACCGGCGCATATGCAGGCTCTCACCCAAGCCGTGGACAAGGCCGAAGCAGCGCTTCGCGGTCTTCTGTAGCTCCGAGCATCTTGGCTGGATCCGCGCCTGCGCGGCGAAGCACACGGGTGCCCTGCGCTTCCCCCGGGCGCACGCGTCGTGCGCGAACCCGACCGAGGTGCTGTTCACGCTCACTACGCTGGCCGATATGGTCGGCGGGCGGAGGCAGCATTGAGTCAGTACTACGGCGTAGGCGACCGGACGCTGTGGAATCCGTCCAACGGGGCCTCCCGGCTGTTCATGATGCAGGTGGGCATCCATCAGGCCGAGCTGGGGCTGCCGTCCGGTATCGGCCCCGTGCAGGACGACGAGTGCGAGATCGACCCCGCCGTGTTCGAAGTGTTTGTCGCCGCCCTGCTCGCATGGCACCGGAAAAACAGCCACGCCGTGATGGCCGCCTTGTCCGAGGGGTTCGTCGCCACGGTGCTGGTCCTGGCGGAGAGGGCGGGCATCGCATTGAACTGGCCATGTGCCGACCTTGCCAAGTGCGGCGGGTTGAACCAAGTTCAGCCATCTCGGGCCCCAGGCTCTTCCGACGGGTCGTGGGCAGTCAGTCTTCAGGAGAAGTCACACGAGCTGGGCCGCTTGATGGCGACCTGACTCGGGCCGCCCACATGCGAGAAGGGCTCGGAACCCTGCAGAAGGCGGGGACTCCCTGACCTAGTCTGGCGTGATGGGTGTGGGGATGGAGGTGCTGATCGTGGACTGGCCGCGGGTGGAAGCAACCGCGGCAGGCGACCGGGAACAGTTGCTGATCGACGCCGCTTTCGGAGAGGCGTACAGCGACGACCTCTTCGAGCACGGCTGGTCATGGTCCGCGCAGCCGGGTGAGGACTGGTATGGCAGGTATGCCTTCCGGAACACGATCGGCTCGTACAAGCCGCACTTTTGGGCAGGCCATCGCTGGGACCACATGCGCGACTTCGTTGAGCCGAACGTGCGGAATCTACTGGACCGGTTCAACGACGCACTGTTCTGGCACGGCATGGAGGACACCACCGGCGTCGGTTCGGGACTCCCGGCGCGGCCGTGCACCTGGGACGCCGACCTGCTGCTGTGGTGTCCGCCCGATCACGTGCCCCTGATCGCCGGATGGTGGCAGGAGGCAGCACCCCACCTGGAATCTCTGCGCGCGCCGTTCTCCCAGCACGCCGCCGAGCCCGGCGGATGGATCAACACCTTCGAATCGTTCACCGACCTCCTCACCGACTGGGGCGAGGTGGTCGGGCAGGCAGAGCACCGTGGCTGGGGCATCGTCGGACTCCGATGCTGACCACCACCGGTGCGGGGAGCGTCCTCGCCGCAGACCGGGACGGTCCGCCCGAGTCTTGACCGGCTGCTGCGGCGCGGCCACCGGAGCGGGTCCGCCGGGCAGGTCGAGGTTGCTCGGTCTCCGGGAACGTCCGCCGATGTTCCGGGAACGCCCCCAGCCCTGAACTGAACCAGCCCTGCGGATGTCGACGACGAATGGCAGCGTCGGCAGTTCGGAAATCCGCGGGCGCTGGGACTTCGACACTCGTACCCCCGCCTGTTTCGTGGCTGACTCACGGACCGTCGGACTCGCTCACCCAGTGCGGGGAATGGAAGTGCATTCCCGCCAGATGCTCAGCGGTTGTTCGCCGACCTATGGCAGGGTGGAATTGGGCTTCGAACCGGTACCGGAGAGGGCGGCCGTCGTGTCGGTTTTCCTGCACGGCGCAACCGGAACCGAATGCCGAGCGTAAAGTCGGCGCATCTTGCGCCACGAGGATGCCTCCCGTCCGGTGTTCGCCGGCTACGCCCCCTCCTCCTGTTCGATCGCACGGCGCCACGCCTCTTCGAATGCGTCGGCCGTGATTCGATCGAGTTCATCGAACTCGCCCGGCTGCTGCAACTGGTCCGTGAACAGTGGCCCTACCGCTGGGTGGTGACCTCTGCGTGAACTCAGCCAAAGGCGATCCACGTTCGTGACCTGCCTCGCAGGAACACCGTCGATGAATTCGTAGTAGGCCACGCCGTCTCGATAGTCCATCGTCTCGATATCGAGGCGAAAATGGTCACTCATGAGGATGAAGTCCCTTCAAGACGATCGCCGCGCTCAGGGGTGACGTCGGCGGCTCGGCGGGCGGAGCGTGAGCGGGGCGTACGGGGAGGTTCACCGCGGGCGGCGGCACGCGGTGGGCTCGGAGCCCGCCGAGCAGGGGCGGGAGACCGGCACGCCGCCCCATCACCGCCGGTGGAGCGCCGCCCCTCACCGCCGGTGGAGCTTGGCCAGTTCCGCGTTGAACTGCGCGCCGGTGAGCAGGGCCAGGTGGGAGACCCACAGCCACACCAGGAAGATCACGATCCCGGCGAGGGAGCCGTACAGCCGGCTGTAGGTGCCGACGTTCGAGGTGTAGAGGGTGAAGCCCGCGGAGGCGATCAGCCACAGCACGACGGCGAGTGCGCCGCCCAGGGCGCGGCGCCGCACCCCGCGGGTCTCGGCCGGGCCGGTACGGAACAGCACCAGGACGAGTACCGCCACCAGGCACAGCAGCATCGGCCACTGCAGGGCGTTCCACGCCGCCGTGACCGCCACGCTGTCCAGGCCCAGGAAGGCGCCGAGGGGGCGGGCGGCCTCCCCGGTCAGGACCAGCACCAGCACGCTGGAGACCAGCAGGGCCAGCAGGAGGAGGGCGGTGAGCACGATGCGGGGCGCACGCCGCCAGACCGGGCGCTGGTCCTCGACTCCGTGCATCGCGTGCAGCGCCCGACGGAATACGGCCAGATAGCTGGAGGCGGACCACAGTGCGCCGATCGTGCCGACGACGATCAGCAGCCAGGCGGCGGAGCTCTGCGCCGCCATGCCCTCCAGGGTTCCGCGGATGACGGACCGGGACTCGGCCGGGACGAGGCCGGCGACGCTCCGGATCAGGTTCTCGGTCGCCGCGCTGTCCGTCGCGCCGATCACCGAGACGGTGACGAGCAGCGTGGGGAAGACCGCGAGCACCGCGTAGTAGGTGAGCGCGGCGGCCCAGTCGGTCGCGTCCTCGTTCCACACCGCCGCCGGGGTGCGGCGCAGCGCGGTCAGGCAGTCCTCGGAGCGGGGCAGGCCGACGGGGGACGACGGCGTGGCGCCGGCGGGCGGGTCACTGTGCACGGTGTCGCCCGTTCGGCGGTTGCCGATGATGTCCATGCTCGTGTCCTCACGTTCGTCCGCCTCGTGGGCGCCTTGCCTGCCCGGGGTGCTGTGCCTGCCCTGGGCGCCTTGCCTGCCGTCGGTGCCCTGCCCGCCCTGGGTGCCGCGCGGACCCCCTCCGTGCCCTGGGTGCCCTGCCTGCCGCGCGGACCCGTGCCCTCCGTGGGGCGGCCCATGCCCGCCGTGGGGCACCACACCTCCACGCGGCACCCCGCCGTCCGTCGGGCACCACACCTCCCCGGGCACCGTCCGTCGGGTACCACACCTCCCCCGGGCACCGCGCCGACCGTCGGGCACCTCACCTCCCCGGGCCACCCCGCCGACCGTCGGGCGCCCGTCACCGTCGCCCGCGCCCGTCACCGTCGCCCGCGCCCGTCACCGTACGGGCACCCGGCGGGCGCGGGGGCCGGCACGCCTCCGGTGCCGGACGTCCGGCGGGCCGTCATCCGGCCTCGCGTCCGTACCAGTCGAGGCAGACGACGAGGGCGTCGTCCTCCAGCGGGGTGTCCGAGCGGTAGGTGGCGAGGTCGCGCAGCACCGCCCGGGGCACCTGCGGCGGGGGCAGCAGCCGGCTGGAGATGAGGGACCGCGCCAGAGCCCGGTCGCCGTAGTGTTCCCCGGCGCCGGACAGGGTGTCATAGACGCCGTCGCTGCCGAACAGCAGGCGGTCGCCGGTGGTCACCCGGAAGCGCTCCACGGTGTAGTGGCTGTCCCCGAACATGCCGAGCGGGAGCTGGGGCTCGAAGGTGATTCCGCTGACGACACCGTCCCGCAGCCGCCACAGCCGCGGCGACCCGGCGTCCACCACCTCCACCTCGCCGGTGGCGAGGTCGAAGGCCAGCAGCAGCACCGACACGTGGACGGCGCCCCGGTAGTGCCCGTACAGCGCCTGGTCGGCCAGGGCGGCCTGGTCGGCGATGCCGAGGCCGGCCCGGCGGGCGTTGCGCAGCGCGTTGACGGCGAGGTTGGACAGCAGGGCGGCCTCGCTGCCCTCGCCCATGCCGTTGGTGACGGTGAGGGTCAGCACATCGGCGGAGGCGGACCAGTCGAAGTTGTCGCCGAAGATCGCGTACGCGGGTTCCAGGTGGGCGCCGAGGGCGAACTCGGGGCGGGCGCAGGAGTGGCCGGGCAGCAGCTGCCACTGCATCTCGGCGGCGAGGGTGAGCCGGGTGGCGCGGCGCGCGAGCAGGTAGAGGTCGGTGTCGCGGTCGGCGACGAGGATCTCGTGGCCGAGGGCCTCGCAGAGGTGCCGCAGCTCCGGCAGCAGCGCGTGGACGTCGGCGTCCTCGGGCAGGGACACCGAGAGCACCCCCAGCCGGTCGCCGCGGATGGTGACCGGGAGGTGCACCGTCAGCGTCCCGGCCGCCTCCTCCGTGGTGATGAACGGCTCCTGCGCCCCGAAGGCGCGGCCCTGCGGGCTGTCGTGGACGGAGACCGGTTCGGCGTGGAACGGCCCGCGCTCCACGGCCTGCAGGGTGGTGAGGCCGTAGTCGGCGAGCCGGAGGGCCACGCCGGTGGCGCCGTACCTCTCCCGGAGCGCCGCGGCCGTCACGTCGATCAGCGTGTGGGGGGCGGCGGTGCGCAGCGCACGCTCGGCTGCGGCGATTCTGTCCACATCGTCCTGCTTCTCCAGGGATGGAAACCATCCGGGCGTCGGCGTGCGAGCCGCCGGCACGTCGTCGTCCGCCCGTGCGCTTGCCATCTTGACGTGCTCCCTGGCCTAACATCCAGGGATTCCGGTCTGGGTCGGTTGACCCTTCCGGGGGCTTCCTGCTTCACGGCGCTGTGCGGGCACATGTACCCGTCTTACCGGCGCTCCACAGGCGTTTGGCGTCTCCACCCGCCCGGCGGCGACGATACGGCGTCCTTCAGTCAGGACGTTGCATGCTGCATTGTGATCACGGTCATGGGTGGTGCCACACCGGCCGCAGGTCCATTGCCGGATGTGGAGGGGTTTGGGGCCGTCCCGGAATCCGCAGGCCGAGCAGAGCTGGGAGGAGGGGAAGGCCCGGTCCACTTTGGTGAAGGTGCGGCCGTGTTTGGCGGCCTTGTATTCCAGCATGCAGACGAAGGCAGCCCATCCCGCGTCGTGCACGGACTTGGCCAGCCGGGTGCGGCCGAGGCCGGACACCGCGAGGTCTTCCACATACACCGCTTGGTTGTCGCGGATGATCTGTGTGGATGCCTTGTGGTGGAAGTCCCGGCGCCGGTCGGCCACCCGTGCGTGCTGGCGTGCGACCCTGATCCGGGCCTTGGCCCGGTTCTTCGACCCCCTGGCCTTGCGGGACAGCTCCCGCTGAAGGCGCCTGAGCTTCTTCTCCGCCCGGCGCAGGAAACGCGGGGCAGCGATCTTCGTCCCGTCGGAGAGGACGGCGAAGGTGGACAAGCCGAGGTCGATGCCCGTGTCGGTCTGCGACTCGGGGAGGATGTCGGGCTCGGTGTCCACGACGAAGCTGAGGAAGTACCGCCCGGAGCTGTCCAGGGTGACGGTCAGGGAGGTGGGTGCGGCCGGAAGCCGCCGCGACCACCTGACTTTCAGGTTGCCGACCTTGGCCACATACACCGTGCCGTCGCCCCGGAGGGAGAAGGCGTTGGTGTTGAGGCGGATCGACTGCCGGTTGTCCTTCTTCGACTTGCACCGCGGCGGCCCGACCTTCCGGCCCCGCCGCTTGCCCTTGATCGAGTCGAAAAAGCTCTTGTAAGCGGCATCCAGGTCCCGCAGGGACTGTTGCAGAACGACCGCCGACACCTCCGCGAGCCAGGCACGCTCGGCGGTGCGTTTGGCCTGGGTGATGCGACGCCGGGACAGCTCGCCCGACGTCACATACGGCAGCCCCGCCGCATGCGCCTCCTTCCGGTCGCGCAGGCAGTCGTTCCACACCACCCGCGCGCACCCGAACGCCTGAGCCAAAGCGCGGCACTGGGAGGCATTCGGGTAGGCCCGGTAGTTGTAGCGGAGCTGCACACCCGCGACGCTACTACGATTGGTCTCCTGGATCAGGTGAATGACTACAGGCGTGGCAGGCATGTAGTTTCGGCGATGCACGTTCACTTGGTCTTTGTGACCAAGTCCCGGCGCGGAGTGTTCGACGAGGAGATGCTGACGCGCTGCGAAGAGGTCATGCGGAAGGTGTGTGAGGACTTCGAGGCGGAGCTGACGGAGTTCAACGGCGAACGCGATCACGTCCACCTCCTGATCAACTACCCGCCCAAGGTCGCCGTCTCGAAGCTGGTCAACAGCCTCAAAGGCGTCTCCACCCGCCGGATCCGGCAAAAGTTCACCGGCCGGGTCAACCGCGCGACCATGCACGGTCACATGTGGTCGCCCTCGCACTTCGCCGCATCGTGCGGCGGAGCACCGTTGGAGATCATCCGCCAGTACATCGAGCAGCAGCAACGTCCGCTCTGACCTGCACGGCAGAGCAGCCTTGAGATGCATTCATCCCCGGCGTGAACGCCGGGGCTTGTCGCAAGAGCCCCGGTAAGAGGAGGTTCCGGAGCAGGCCGCTCCACCGCCGTGCGCCGGGCCGCGGGCTCCGTACGCCGGGCTCCGTACGCCGGGCGCCGGGCTCCGGGCCGCGGGCTCCGGCGCGGCCCG